>JAAZFF010000234.1 GCA_012511845.1 Lentisphaerota bacterium | reverse complement strand
TATCCTTATTCTGCTCACAGCAGTTGCTCCTCCGCCCGCCTCGTACACAGGATTTTTATTATCAATCCTGCTGGGCAAACGCCAGGGTGACTCTATAAACATCGGATGGTCGATGTAAAAGTGATCATCTACATAATCATAAATCATTCGCATTCCCTGATCAGGCACGGTGTGGGGTCCGTTGTTGTGATTCGAAAGGAGCGCCTTGCATTTCAGATTTTCCCGCAAATGCTTCGTCGCACGCTCCACAAATGCTTTCTCTGTCTCTGCCACGAAAACTTGGCATAGAAGACTGCGCTGAGACTGTGAGTAAAAAACACTTTGCGGAAACTCAACTGTAACTGATGCGGGATCTTCATTATGCTTCAAATCACCGAGTGCCTCCGCCAATGCCTCGCGGCTGTCATACCGTTTTGCAAGCCACCTGTTCCATGCCAGCTTCCATTCCGGAAGAGATTTTATGCGATCCCCCACGGCGCCCTCATTGATAAGGTTAATCCAGGCTATCGCAGGTTCATCTGCAAGACGCTTGCCTGAATATGGATTTACATGACCGAGAAATCTGTCTGTAAATTCAATAAAGTCACGATATGCAGGCTCATGAACCAGCACAAGCGCCTTGTACGTATCCATCCCTACCCTGTTTTTGTCATAACTCTCCGAATACGGTGCATCAGCCATCACACCTATCTGAGATGTGCTTACCGGACGCGACACAAAAAGATCCGTTGTTATCCATATACCGCGTTTTGAACACCCGCTAATCAGATAACAGAGCCAATCAAGTTTTTCGTCACTCCAATCAAAACCGGTTTTGTATGCCTCTTTACCCAGCCCGCCCTCATAGTGATGGAGACGCAGAGTGTTGTAACCCATCTGTACCCAGCGATCCAGAAGGATATCCGATTTCTCGTGCGGCAGGTATTGTGCACTGAAACACAGGTTGGCACCGTAAAATCGCAAAGGCTTCGACGGTTCATCAGAAAATGCAAAATGACCATCCGGTGTAACTATCACTCGCCCCCTGGAATCACATCTGCCATAATCAGGTCGTGCTTTCGTCAAATCAAGCGCAGAGCCCGGAATTATATCGAGGGACGCCTTCAGCGGCACCCAATCCGCACCCTCAGCGAGAATAACTTCCCCATCGCGCCGTACTTCTGCAACCTCCGACAGCTCTACATTGATTTCCAGCCTGTAAAGTACGTCTTTTTTCAGTACACCTTCTGCCTGACCCAAACGTATCGAAAAATCATTACCGCCCCAATGACGGTTATCCTGAATCAGAACATGAGTGAGAACTGGAAAACTCACAGCGAATGCTCTGCCGTCGGCGGCACTTACTTCCAACCGGGAAACATTACCGGTAAAAAGGTGAGATTTATCGGATGCTTTCGGAAAAACTCCACTTTCATCCCCCGCTTTCCAAGTGCCCCCTGCCATTTCCGAAACAGGAAAATCTGCGCCTGCGTAGAGCGCATTAAATTCGATCTCTTCATTCGAACTGAATTCCCAAACAACCCTTGTAGTTTTGCCGTCGCTTACCGATTCAATTGAGGCATTACCTCTAATTTCCTTTTCTGCTGCCAATTTAAAAAGGGCTTTTTCGTTCTCTCCCTTTCCGGCACTTACGCTTCGGGTAAAATGCCAATTTTTGTTAGCTGTAGATGGAGTCCACAAACAAAAAACCCGATCGCCAAAAGCCATCTCGACCCTTCCATCGACACCGAGCATAAAGCCCGGTTTTCCGGAAACTCCCGCAGCCAGAGCGGAAGAAACAGCTGTAAAACTGCAAAACATTGCAGCCGATGCCTTTATCATCGACAACAATTTCGAACCGGAAGTTACAAAGTGAGACATAAAACTACTCCTGTTAGCTGAATTTATTCCAAAAAAAACCTTCTGGACTATCGCTTGAGAAAACCCTTGTATACAGGCTGTATAGTAAGATATTGCCTGCAAGACGGTCAAGAAATGTTTCTTCGACCTTATAATAACGTGGCATAGTGTTTGTATTTGCTCCCACGTACGTCTAAAAATAAAGCGGTAGCGAGGCGGCGCGCTACGGAGAGCGTCGCCCTACCCTGCCCACCAATCTACAGAGCATTTTTGCCTGCCCCGCATGATGGGAAAGGTAGGGCGATGACCTCCGGGCGCGCCGTTGCAGTTGTTGGTTTCTGAGCCCGGGATCCCCGAGCGCCTGCTCGGGTTCCTCTTGCCGAGTGGCTGCTAAGAAGGTAGGGCTGGTTTCTCCGCAAACCGCCGCAGACTGTAGCACGGACATTCCTGTCTGTGCCCGCTTGCTGGAGCTTTGCCTGAGTGATGGCATAATCGTTCTCGTTCACGTACTCGTACACGTAC
>JAAZFF010000233.1 GCA_012511845.1 Lentisphaerota bacterium | reverse complement strand
GTGTGGGTACACTGCCACGCCTGAACATGCTAACGTTGCAAAATCAGCAATGGGGACTGAAAAGATTCTACAATGGCGTACTTTCATAAACATACGTGATGCTGTGACAGAATTGCAGGAGAGCGAAATTACAATTTATGCCCTGGAAACGACAACCGGAGCGAAGGATATTGCTAAAGTCGAGTTCAAATTACCTGCAGCACTTCTTGTTGGAAATGAACGTTTTGGGCTGGATCCGGAAGTTTTACAGTTGGCAGATGAAGTTGTTTCCATACATCGATACGGTATAAAAAATTCACTTAATGTTGTTTCCGCTACTGCAATAGCAGTACACGCAATAAATCTTTATAAAACATCCTTGCCCCGTAATACTCCATAATGGTACTTTGATGACAGATGGAGCTGTACAGCGTATTATTTTCTCTATATAGTTTTGAACTGGATATAACAAGAACAAATATTTACCAAATGCCATAAGAGGATAAAAATGTCCCTAAAAAAGAAAAACAATAACAATAACCATGTATGGAAGTTTCATCGATTCGGTGGAGTCGACCAGGTAATACTTCATGATGCCGAAGATCTGATGAAACTGCACGAACTGGATCTCAAGCTCTGGATGGCGTTGTCTATGCCTGTAGCAGGACTCCAGCTCGACCCTAAAACCATGGAGATGTTAGATACAGACAACAATGGTAGAATCCATCCGGAAGAAATTCTGGAAGCTGTTCAATGGTCATGCGAGGCTGTAACCGATCCCGCTATTCTTCTTGAGAGCCTGAATGAAGTTCCGATATCGAACATAAAAGATCCGAAACTTGCGGCAAGTGCACAACATGTTTTAAGAAATCTGGGCAAGAATGATTCTGATACCATTTCACTGTCCGATGTAGCGGACAGGGTAAAGATTTTCTCGCAGACTCTTTTCAACGGCGATGGCGTAGTGCCGCCGGAAGCAGCTGAAGAAGACAAGGAAGCAGAAGCTTTTATTCACGACATGGTGGCAACACTTGGCGGCGTTGAAGACAGGTGCGGGCGTCCGGGTGTGGACTCAGAAATGCTGGAACGCTTCTTTACTGATGCTGCAGCTGTTATCGACTGGAAGGAAAAGGCTGCCGACCCTGCCATGAGTCCCCTCGGCACGGATGCCACAGCATCGGCACTGTCGTCGGTTCAAGCAGTCAAACAGAAAATAGATGACTTTTTTGCCCGTTGCAGGCTGGCATCATTCGATGAGCGAAGCACTGCCATTTTAAACAGGGATGCTGAAGACTTTCGAACCATTGCAACAACTGAATTCGATGCGGATCATCCTGATATTGCAGCTTTTCCTCTAGCCCAAATATCAGCTGACGGCGATCTGCCCCTGACAAAGGGAATCAACCCTGCCTGGCGCAATGCAATGGCAGCTTTTGTAGAAAATGCCGTTGTGCCTCTTTGCGATTCTGAAAAAACATTTCTTGAAGAGGAGGAATGGGTTGAAATTCAGAATAAACTGGCAGCATTTGCAAAGCACAGCGAAACAAAGCCCGACTCCCCTGTCATAGCTCTCGGCATGGAGAAACTTCTGGCACTTACAAACAGCGATATGAAGGAGCGGATTGGGCAGCTTATCGCCAAAGACCTGGAGCTGAAGCCGGAAAGCGAACGCATTGCCGCAGTAGAGAAACTTCTGCACTTCTGCAGAGACTTGCCTGAAATACTTACCAACTACGTAAATTTTGCCGATTTTTATGGTCAGACAGATGCTGTTTTCCAGATTGGAACCCTCTACATAGATGGTCGCGCCTGTTCATTGTGCATAGAAGTCGTTGATGAAGCGAAACAGGCAACCCTGGCAAGCCTTTCCGGGTTTTTCCTGGCATACTGCGATCTGCAGCGTCCCGGTACACCCGTGCGTAAAATTGTGGCAGCCATAACAGATGGGGATGACGATAATCTGATGGTAGGACGGAATGGTATTTTTATTGACAGAAAGGGACTCGTCTGGGATGCAACAATAACGCAAATTGTAACTGCGCCCATAAGTGTAAGACAGGCTTTCTGGCTTCCGTACAAGAAATTTGTACGCATGATTGAAGAGCAGATAGCAAAAAGAGCACAAGCTGCCGATGATTCTGCTACAAGCAAATTAACATCATCAGTAGAAACAGCACTCACACAACCTGCTGCACCAGCCGCAGGTGCAGCAACACCCGACAAAAAACTGGATCTTGGAACTATTGCCCTGATTGGAACTGCCATCGGGGGAATCAGCGCTCTCGTTGCCGGTTTCTTGAAAACCCTGTTCGGACTAGGTTTCTGGCTGCCTTTGGGTCTTCTTGGAATACTGCTTCTCATTTCCGGACCTTCAATGTTGCTGGCTTCGCTCAAGCTGCGTCGTCGCAATCTCGCCCCATTACTCGATGCAAACGGCTGGGCAATTAATACACGTGCCCGGGTCAACATACCGTTCGGTGCAACATTGACAAAACTTGCATCTTTACCCCCCGGTACAGTGCCATCTTTTGATGACCCCTTCCAGAAAAAGAAGAGTCCGCTTAAACGCTGGGGAACTTTTATTCTATTATTGATAATCCTGGGAGCCATCCTCTGGGGGCAGGGCTTTTTCGATCCGTATCTGTCCGACAAATATAAGCGCTTCAAACCGGTTGCGGAGGAAGAGCAAGCAGAGGAGGAAGAACCGGCAGTGGATGCGGAGCCGGCAGAAGCTGACACCCCTGAAGAGGCCCCCGCTGAGGTTGACCTCGTGGAATAGGGTCCGGCAAGTCAAGGTCCGGCAAGCCGGACCAGTGTTCAGTGGGCAGTGGGCAGTTCTTATACGCCGCAGACTGTAGCACGGACATTCTTGTCTGTGCCCAACTGCAGGGCAAGGTAGGGCTGGTTTCTCCCGGCTTCGTCCGTTAACTACGCCGTGGCAAGCCGCAAACCGCCGTGAATGAGGGACAAGTCGGGCAGGTCAGACAAATCCCGAGTCCGAAGTCAAAATCGATTCCTTTGATTCGCTTGATTCCTTCGATTCTTTCGACAATTCATTGCCTCGCAACCACGGCGTCAGATATCGCCTGGGAGCCTCGAGCGCCTGCTCGGGCAGACGGCTGACCACATTGACCTTATTGAGATTGCCTTGCTACCACGGCGGTTTTGGAAAAACGCGCCCTACCCTTTCCTGCTTTTGCGGCTCCTAATCCCACGTCTCCAAAGATCTGCCCACTAATCATTGCCCGAAGAGCTTCGAGTCCGGAGTCAAAAGCGATTTGCTACGATTTGCTCTCAACAATTGTTTCTCCTTGCAAAATAACACCGAAAAATAGTACAGTTACATGAGTTTGTGCGCCTGTAGCTCAATTGGATAGAGCGTTAGCCTCCGGAGCTAAAGGCTGTGGGTTCAAGCCCCGCCAGGCGCACCATTGAATTGATCCAACTATCTGAGATTATTAATGAATGTAACAGAAAAAATTTTAAGTGCGCATCTGATTTCCGGAGAACTCAAACCCGGTCGTGAAATAGCTATAAAAATAGATCAGACACTTACGCAAGACGCAACCGGGACGATGGCATACCTCCAGTTTGAGAGTATGGGTATTGACAGGGTGCAGACGGAACTCTCGGTAAGCTATGTTGACCACAACACTGATCAGACAGGTTTTGAGAATGCTGATGATCATGCATACTTGCAATCCGTAGCGCAAAAGTACGGTATAATTTTTTCGCGTGCGGGTAACGGCATATGCCACCAGCTTCATCTTGAGCGTTTTGGGAAGCCCGGGAAAACTCTTATAGGCTCGGATTCTCACACTACCACCGGCGGAGGCATCGGTATGATAGCGATTGGTGCCGGTGGTCTTGACGTAGCAGTGGCAATGGGTGGGGGCGCCTTCTACATGGCGTCACCCAGTGTTGTAAAAGTGAATCTCACAGGCAAGTTGCGCCTGGGAGTTTCCGCCAAGGATGTCATACTTAAAGTACTCGAGCGTTACGGTTCGTCCGGCAACGTAGGCAGGGTAATGGAGTATGCTGGCGAGGGAGTAGCAACTCTCGACGTTCCATCAAGGGCAACAATTACAAATATGGGCACAGAACTCGGAGTCACTACATCTGTTTTCCCGAGCGATGAAGTCACCAGACGTTTCCTTGCAGCACAGGGCAGAGAAGAAGACTGGGTGGCAATCAAGGCGGATCCTGATGCAGTATACGCTGAAGTATTCGACATTGATTTATCAAAAGTCGAACCTCTCGCCGCAGGGCCGCATAATCCCGCGAATGTCATGACGATATCATCTATTGCAGGGAAAAAGGTAAATCAGGTACTCATAGGTTCCTGCACAAATTCATCATACAGAGACTTGAAAACTGTAGCGCTGCTGCTTAAAGACAAGAAAGTTCATCCGGATGTGTCCGTCGGAGTAGCGGCAGGCTCACGTCAGGTTGTGTTACAGCTTATAAAGGAAAATCTTTTCGAAAATCTGGTTATGGCAGGTGTGCGAATCCTTGAAAACGCATGTGGCTTCTGTATCGGATTAAATCAGTCTCCCGGCACTGATGCCGTATCTCTGCGTACGAGCAATCGCAACTTTGAAGGGCGCTCCGGGACCAAATCCGCACAGGTATATCTTGTGAGCCCTGAAACTGCTGTTGCCGCAGCACTCACCGGCGTGATAACCGCCCCGACAACCGTTGAAACTGCACCTGAAGTTGCAATCCCGGAAAAGTTTATCCTCGATGATACCATGTTCTTATTCCGTGAAACAGCTTCAGTCGGCGTTCCCGAGACGGAAATTATTCGCGGTCCGAACATCGGAAAAGTTCCGGTTGGTGAGCAACTCCCCGCAAAAATAAAGGGAATTGCCACGATAAAGGTGGGCGACAAAATCACAACCGATCATATAATGCCTGCCGGCGCACGTTTAAAATATCGCTCCAATATTCCGGAATATTCAAAATACGTATTCGAGCAGGTTGATCAGCAGTTCCATATAAAGGCATTGGAAAACAAAACCAATGGCATGGCAAACATTATAATAAGCGGCGACAGTTATGGTCAGGGATCAAGCAGGGAACATGCAGCCATGTGCCCGATGTATCTCGGAGTACGTGCGGTTATTGCCAAAAGCATGGAACGTATACATTTTGCGAATCTGGTGAACTTCGGAATTGTACCGTTTATATTTTCCAGTTCAGAAGCATATGACAATATCGATGTGAATGATGTGCTGGAATTAGATGATGTTATAAACGCTATTAATGCTGACGGACGCATAGAAGTACGCAACATTACAAAAAACAGTTCATTTGAAATTTATACAGATCTTACCGAAAGGCAAAAAGCAATTGTTCTTGCAGGCGGTCTCATGAATCAGATTGCTGCAAAACAGAAACAGGGTTCTACTGAATGAACGAAGTTTTCACGGAAGAGCCGAGTATCATTGTAATAACTTGTTCTGCCGGTATAAGTCAGTATCTGGCAGATGAGGTTCGAGAGCTCGGTTTCAGAATCATAAGAACGTCAGAGTATGCAGTTGAAACTGAAGGCACACTTGAGAACTGCATGTTTTTAAATATGCACCTGCGTACTGCGCATCGTGTATTATACACGCTTGACCGATTCAGGGCTCGCAATGCGAATCATCTATATAATACGCTTGTAAGAATTCCCTGGGAAAGATATATAGATCCCGACGGATATTTTTCGGTAGACAGAACTGTTGAAAACCCGACAATCCTTGATACCCGCTATGCCTCACTCAAGGTAAAAGATGCTGTAGTTGACAGAATACGTGATAAATACGGACGCAGACCTGATTCTGGAAATGAAAGAGACCGGGCATGCCTTTTCCTGCACTGGATAAATGATAATGCTTCCATTTATATAGACACTACCGGCGAATCATTGAGTTTTCGCGGTTATCGCAGGGAATCCTCCGAAGCTCCGATGCGGGAATCTCTTGCTGCTGCTATAATCAAGGGAACAGGCTGGGATGGACGTGCCAACTTTCTAAACCCGATGTGCGGCGGAGGCACAATCGCAATCGAAGCTTTATGGATTGCATAGAATAGTCCTCCTGCATTGACGCGCGAAAACTTTTCATTCATGCATCTTATAAGCTATAAACCTGCGCTCTGGACAAAAATCAAGGCTCAAGCCATCAGGAAGTATGAACCCGATAAAGCTATTTCCTGTGATATAATTGCAACTGATATAAACGAAAAAATGGTTGAGGCTGCGATTGCCAACGCCGAGGCAGCAGGTGCTGAAGACCGTATTCGCTTTGAGGTTGCAGATATCATGATGAGCCCTGTTCCTGAGAGCGAAAAAAGAGGCACAATTGTGATTAACCCTCCGTACGGGAACCGTATGGGAGACCATATGCTTCTGCGTGACACTTATGTTGATATCAGCGCTTTCCTTGAAGACAATTCAAATTCATAGGATGGCTTTATTTTTACCGGTAATCCTGAAATGCTGGACCATGCCGGTATAGAAGCAAAAGATTGCGGACTTTTCTACAGCGGCAGAATTGAATGCCGGTTGTATACAGCTCCAAAACTTACATCTGAAGCTCGTGCCATGTACCGCCGCAGAATTTCCAAATAACAGGTTGGAGCCGGACTGTCGTGCTGGAAACTATTACAAATTTCCTTACACCTGAACGCACACGCATAACCCTTTCTGTGCTTGCCGTGATGTTTTACATCGCGGCAATATGCCTTGCCGTATTGCTGACGCTGCGCAGTTCCCGGATGTCCGGCAAACGGAAACGCATTCTCTTTCTCTTTCCTGCTTTTTTTATCGCTGCCATTTGTACTATTTTAATATATCAGGCTACGTGGCAGCTAGCGGGCTTCACCTGAAAGAACTTTGTGCGATTTATGGAGCGGCACAACCCCAGATCAGACAACGTTGCCGGGAAGCTGGTCAGGGGCTCTATTATTGACAGTATCGGTAACATCCTTGCAGAAACAGATCCTGCCGCAAAAGGCTTACGATACTACCCATACGGCGAGGCAACTGCCCATGTCGTAGGCTTTCGCCATCCGGAAGAAGGATTGACAGGACTTGAAAATGCTGCCGATATCCTTTTGAGCGGCTATGCCGACGATGATGAAAACGCTTTTAAAAAGGTAAGCTCTGCCGCAATACAAAGTACTCGTTACACACGTCATGTAGGAACGAATCTGGTGCTGACACTGGACGCTGAGCTGCAGTTGTATGCGCATTCATTGATGGAGGGACGCAAGGGTGCCATTGTGGCAATAGATCCGCGTGATGGAGCCATCAGAATTCTCCTTTCCTCCCCTGCTTTTGATCCAAATAAATTTGACAGGCTTCTTAATATAGATCCTCAATCACCTCTCCTTAACCGGGCACTTCACGGACGCTATCCGCCGGGTTCAACTTTCAAAATGGCAATCGCAGGTCTTGCAGTAGAGTGCGGAATCGGATTGAATATCATGTGCCCTGCCGGAGGTTATTATGCCCCGGGATCAAGACGCCCCATACGGGATCATGAATACTATTCGTTTGAAAAGCGCGGTCAAAAGTGGCACGGTTTCGGAGTACTGGATTTAAACACTGCATTTGCAAAATCTTCGAATACGTACTTTGCCAATGCAGGAGTTCAATGCGGCATAACATCCTTCAATGCCATGGCTGAACGCCTGCGCTTCAACAGCCGTATTCCTGTTTATCAGGGAATTAACGGAGTTGTATCTTCACAGGTTGGCAACATTCCGAAACTGGGAGGAGGAGAACGGCGCGAACTTTCGCAACTGTCTATCGGTCAGGGACGCCTTACAACTACACCCCTGCATATGGCAATGATGGTTGCTGCAATTGCAAATAACGGGCAAATGTTCAAACCGCGGATAGCTGAATCCGATCCGGTAGTTGATTACGGCATGCCTTTTTCGCGCTCAGCTTCATTGCGGGTCAAGCAGGCAATGCGTCATGCTATTAAAACAGGTACAGGACGGAAGGCTGACATTCCCGGCTTGGACGTGTGCGGCAAAACAGGTACAGCCCAAAATCCCGGGGGCGAAGATCATTCATGGTTTGTATGTTTTGCACCGCATGAGAACCCTACGATAGCAATAGCTGTAATTATAGAAAATGCAGGTTATGGATCTGCATCAGCCCTGCCCGTTGCAGTATCTCTTCTAAGAGAAAATGCTGCCAATGAAGCTTATCGTGCCCAACAGGAGGATAAACAGTAATGTTTGTATGGCTTTTCGTTTTACCACTTCTTGTAGCCGTACCGTTACATCTTTCTGTATTGGCAATACATCTCTCGAACACTCCATCTCTCGGACCGGATCAGTTTACTCCCATAGCAATTTTCGCAGCTGCGCTTATAATTGTTTACGGCTCACTGCGCGCACTTCGTTATCGCGGTACGTTTTCATTTCCTGCAGTAGCACTCGCATTATGCGGTATAGGACTCGTTACCCAATATCGCATAGGAACAATATCTTCAATGCAGATAACTTCTGCATCACAACTCGCCTTGCCGCTCGGAATTGTTATAATGCTGGGTACGTATTGGCTCGGACGGTATGGAAGGATAAGCAGACTGGAACCCTTCTGGCTTGTATTTCTCGCTTTAAGCGTTATCGTTATAATATTCGTGCTTGTCGCAGGGCGCAAGTATCGCGGGGCAGTTTATCTTCCCGGAAATATTAACCCCGCCGAAATTATAAAGCCGCTCCTCATAATTTTTATTGCGTCCATGCTTTCAGGGCACCGCCTGTTACTTCGGCGAAGTTTTCTCGGTATTCCTCTCCCACCGCTGAATATACTCGTGACAGTCGGTGCATTATGGGCGCCCCCCATGCTGCTGCTCATTGCCCAGGGTGATATGGGTATGTTCGCTTTAATGAATGCTACGCTGATAGTAATGCTTTATGCTGTAACAAATCGCTCCGCATACCTTCTGGGCGGACTGGCAGGGATTTTCACATTGGCGCACCTGCTTATTCCGCTTTCTTCTCGCGGACGGGCAAGACTCGCCGCATGGTTGAATCCGTTTGATGCTGCAACGTCCACAGGATGGCAACCGCTGCAGGCTCTCGTAGCACTTTATACAGGCGGTTTTTGGGGAACAGGATTCGGCGGAGGCTCGCCAGGTGTTGTGCCGATTGTTGAGTCCGACTTCGCCTACATAATTATCGGCGAAGAGCTGGGACTTATAGGGTGTGCATGCATTGTGTTGCTTTTTTGCACTCTGATAGTGTCAGGAATGCGAGTGGCAGAGCGTACGGACAATCATTACAGGGCAACTGTCGCAACGGGCATAATTGCCTGTCTCGGACTGCAAACTCTGCTAAATATCGGTGGAGTAGTAAAAGCCATTCCTCTCACGGGTATCCCCCTCCCCTTTATATCACACGGAGGAAGCTCTCTTGTTACCACTTTATTGATGCCAGGAATAATTCTTGCCATCTCAGATGACAGACCGCCTGCTAAAACAAAAAAAAGGGGCAGCCTCAAAGCCCGGGAAAAAACCGGCTGCAAAGAAAAAACCGGCGGCAGGTCAAAAAAAGGGTGCACACAGAAAAAAGGAAGCATGAGGTGTTTAACAAGTTTTAAACATCAGAGCCAACCGCAAATTTCTGCCAAAAGACGAGTTGTCTCAACAAAATCATTCCACGATACATCAGCCGGTATCCCGTGATCACAGCTTGGAATAAAGCCTCCATCTTCCACTACCGGTCGGATTCGTTCAATTTCTGCCTTAAGCACTGCACCGCCTTTTGCCATCGCCCGTTTATCAACACCGCCGAAGTATGCCATGTCGCGACCAAATTCTCGTCTGAATTGAACAATATCGTTTCCTGCTGCAACCTCAATGGGGTCGCATACATTTATTCCGGCTTCAATCCACAACGGAATCAACTCGCCTATAAATCCGTCCGAATCCATGCTATAAAGAGGAACACCCGCCCTTCTAATTATTTCTCCCCATTTTTTCCACACCGGCAAAAGATGCTTTCGAACCATGGAGGGTGAGACCATTGAAAACCCCTTGTAAGCCATATCCTCGGAAAGATGTACAGAATCGGGCGTAACTATTTCGAAAGCCCGTTCCAGCAAGACCGATACATGATCGCACCAGAATGAAATCATTTCATCTAAAAAAAGCGGATCATCATAAAAGAGCATGCAAAGCTTTTCAAAACCCACCCATTCTCGGACTTGCCAGAATGGACCGGAAAATCGAAACTCCAGGAAACCAGTCCTGTCCTTGAGAGTTTCAACAAGTTCTTCAGTTTTTTCAGGTAAGCGATCTTCAGCCCGTGAGTCATACCTGCGCATCATGTCATTCCAGTCTGCACGTGTTTCTACGGGGCACTTTATCCATCTTCGAGTAACAAAATCAATGGCATGCCTGAGATATTCCGTAGAAAACTCATCGGATATCTCGCAAATATTGCCCTTCCAGTCCTGAACAACAAGGGAGCGCTTGCGGCGCTCAATTACTTTTTCTTCAAATTGCGGCTCCATACGCTCATTGATGGAAAAGTGAACGTGGTTCTTTTCCATCGGCAAAGTACCGCCGGCAAGACGGTAGGCGTATTCCGTATAGTCTTTAACTTCTGATGGCAAGCCCTGCAAACGCCAGGTATCAAGTGTAGATCTCCTTCCATATCCCGGTATCAGTGGAATACGATCAGGATTCCCGAAAGATAATGCCTCCAGTTGGCGTTCACGAGGATTCATTTCAATTTTACTTAACAGGTTTTTACTTGTTTATACTACAATATTTACAAGACGCCCGGGCACACAGATTGTTTTGCGGACAGGTCTGCCGCCAATCTCTTCCTGTATAGCCGGAACAGCCAATGCTTTCTCGCTCATCTCTTCATGCGTTAATTCCGGCGACATCATTACACGTGCCCTTATCTTGCCCAACACTTGAATGGCTACTTCAACCTCATTTATCTTTAATGCCGCCTCATCATGCGTCGGCCATTTAACATAAGCAATCGTATCATCATGACCAAGTTTCTCCCAAAGTTCTTCACAAAGGTGCGGGGCAAAGGGTGATAGGAGAATAACAAACGTTTCAGCTGCCTCTCGCGGAAGAGGTTTATTATCGCCGGCAAAACCGTTTACGAAGATCATAAGCTGACTGATTGCCGTATTGAAATCAAGAGACTCGATGTCCTCTGTAACCTTCTTAATCACAGTGTGGCAGAGTCGCGCCTGATCCTGATCCATTTTGTCTTCCACAATCGGCTGCTCTGCAACCATTTTAAAAGATCTGCGCAGAAATCTGAAAACTCCTTCTACGCTCTTCGTATTCCAGGGTTTGACTGCTTCCAGCGGACCCATGAACATTTCGTAGAGACGCATGCTGTCGGCTCCATACTGATGTTTAACATCGTCAGGATTGACAACATTTTTAAGCGACTTCGACATTTTTGCCGCAAACTCTACAAGTTTTTCACCTGTGTCCTTGCGGACTGGGCCTTCAGTTGTGACTTCAACCTCATCGGTCGGTACAAGGACTCCACGAGAATCTTTATAAGAAAGACCCAGAATCATTCCCTGGTTCACCAGTTTTTGAAATGGTTCTTTTGTCGAAACAAATCCCAAATCGAAAAGTACTTTGTGCCAGAACCTTGCATATAGCAGGTGTAATACTGCATGTTCAGCACCGCCTACATATAAATCTACCGGCATCCAGTATTTTTCTTTTTCAGGATCTATGAAAGCCTTATCATTAAGCGGATCGATATAACGGAGATAATACCAGCAAGAACCTGCCCATTGCGGCATGGTGTTAGTTTCGCGCCAACCCTGTTTGCCTGTTTCCGGATCGGTGTAACGCAGCCATTGCTTTGCCTTTGCCAGTGGTGGCTCACCCGTACCTGCAGGTTTGAAATCTTCCATTTCCGGAAGCGTCAGGGGCAGCTCATCATCGGAAAGAAGTTTGATAGAGCCATCATCCATATGCACCAGCGGAAACGGCTCGCCCCAGTAACGCTGCCGGCTGAAGAGCCAGTCGCGAAGTTTGTATTGCGTCTTTGCACGCCCTATTCCCCGACTCAAAAGCCATTCTGTTGTCGTCCGTATTGATTCTTCAACAGTCATTCCGTTGATATTGAGACCATCTGAATTGGAAGAATGTATCATTCTGCCGGGACCGGTCCAACTTGCCTTTCCCTCAAGAACATCATCTGCATTCACGCCTTCTCCGGCTGCAGCTTCCCTGTCGGGCTCTATAATGCATCTTATCGGCAGATTGAACTCCTGTGCAAATTCAAAATCTCGTGTATCATGTGCAGGCACAGCCATTATCGCCCCTGTACCATAAGAAGCCAGGACGTAGTCGGCAATCCATACAGGTATCTTCTCCCCTGAAACGGGATTTACAGCAAAACATCCTGTAAAGACTCCTGTTTTCTCTGTAGCGAGCTCTGTTCGATCCATATCGCTCTTGCTTGCTGCCATTTTCTGATAAGCTTTTACTTTTTCAGCCTGGGCAGGAGTTGTTATTTCGTCCACAAGTACATGTTCCGGTGCCAAAACCATATAAGTAGCTCCGAACAGCGTATCCGGACGTGTGGTAAACACTGTAACCTCGCCCCCCTCCGGTCTGACAATTTTAAAAACGACCTCAGCCCCTTCAGATTTGCCAATCCAGTTGCGCTGCATTTCCTTGATACCCTCCGACCAATCAAGATCGTCGAGATCTTTGAGGAGTCGCTCCGCATATTCTGTTATACGCAGCATCCACTGGCGCATGGGGCGTCTCTCCACAGGGTGATTACCCCTCTCACTGAGGCCGTTCACCACCTCTTCATTTGCAAGTACAGTGCCTAGTGCAGGGCACCAGTTTACGGGAACCTCTGCTATGTATGCCAACCCTTTCTTATACAGCTGCTTGAAGATCCACTGAGTCCACTTGTAATATTTAGGATCGGTTGTATCGACTTCCCTGTCCCAGTCATAACTGAATCCGAGTGCTTTAATCTGGCGTCTGAAAGTATCAATATTTTTAGCGGTTGTTACAGCCGGATGTGTTCCTGTTTCTACGGCATACTGTTCTGCCGGCAGACCGAATGCGTCCCAACCCATGGGGTGAAGTACGTTGAAGCCGTTTTGCCGCTTGTATCGGCATAAAATATCTGTGGCTGTATAACCCTCGGGATGTCCCACATGAAGACCGGAACCGCTTGGGTACGGAAACATGTCGAGTACATAATACTTCGGCTTGTCGGCTGCAAAATCTACAGTTTTAAAAGTTTTATTTTCTTCCCAATATTTTTGCCATTTTTTTTCTATTGAGGCAAAATCATACTCAGCTGTGCTCATATTTTCTTTCATTTAAAGCATCTCTTGAAAAGAGAGGTTTATATCAACAATAAGCGCAATATGATACCTGTCTTCAGCTTTCAAATCAATATTTTTCCTGAGAGTGCGACGCATCTTTACGTAATGGAGGGTGAGCGTCCCCGCGAACCGCAGACTATAGCACGGACATTCCTGTCTGTGCCCGCCTGCTGAGCAAGGTAGGGCTGGTTTCTCCCGGCTTCGTCCGTTAACTACGCCGTGGCAAGCCGCAAACCGCCGTTGCAAGACCCGGCAAGCCGTGCCAGTGGGGAAAAAGTCGGTAGTGGGTAGTTTTCTTGGGAGGCGCAGACTGGAGCACGGACATTCCTGTCTGTGCCGTCTGTGCCCTGTGCCCGCTTGCTGAGCAAGGTAGGGACGGCTCTCCGCAGCGGTCCGCCGGTTGTTGCAGGCAATCAAAATTGTTTTGACTCTGGACTTGGGGCTGACCTTATTGACCGTATTGAGATTGCTTCGCCACCACGGCGGTTTTGGAAAAACACGCCCTACCCTAATTCGGTATTACTAATCCCGCGGCTTCGAACCCTAAGCCGGGGCAAGCCGGGTCAGTGGACAGTGTTCAGTGGTTAGTGGGTAGTTTGCTTGGGAGACGCACAATCGTACTCGTACACGTACACGATTTAACCTGCGCATTCACATCCTCGTGTACGTATAACGTGTACCGCTGCGCTATGAACGGGTACGATCTCCCGGACGAGTCGGACTTTAAATCCCGAGTCCGGAGTCAAATAATGATTTGTCGGCATAAAAAAAAGACCCACCTTGAAAGTTGACTTCTTTCACTGCGGGTCTTTGAAGAAAAAGCCTGGCAACGTGCTACTCTCCC
>JAAZFF010000232.1 GCA_012511845.1 Lentisphaerota bacterium | reverse complement strand
CATCCACAGCTTCAGACTGTATGAAATGCTGAGCCAGGGGCATTATATCCTCTATGCGATCGCGCAGCGGCGGTATATCAATTGTGATCACGGCAAATCGATAGTATAAATCTGTACGGAACGTGCCCTCTGCAGCCATCTCCTCGAGATTTGTATTGCTTGCTGCAATTATCCGCACGTCAATGGGGAAGGTTTCATTACCACCAACCCGTCTTATTTCCTTTTCCTGCAGTACACGTAACAACTTCCCCTGTAGTGCCAGCGGCAATGAACCTATTTCATCAAGAAAAATTGTACCTCCCTGTGCGGTTTCAAAAAGTCCCGGCTTATCGGCAATAGCACCGGTAAAGGCACCCCTGTTATGCCCGAAAAGCTCTGACTCCAGCAAATCTGCCGGCAATGCCGCACAGTTTATAGATACAAGCGGCATATCTTTTCTGGGGCTGTTGCTGTGAATTGCTTTTGTAACGACTTCCTTGCCAGTGCCGCTTTCACCGTAAATCAGCACAGTTGCCGCCGTAGGAGCTACACGCTGTATCATCTCACAAACATGCAGCATGGTAGGGCTGGTTGCAATTATATTTTCGAAATGATACCGCAACGGAGCATCGGGCATCTCCTTTACGGCTAATGAATCACTTTCTATGCACGCCTCTGCCCGCTTGACAGTAGCAAGCATTTCATCAACTTTAAAGGGTTTTGTCAGATAGTCGAAAGCGCCTGACTTCATAGCATCAATTGCTGTTTCTACAGAAGCATAAGCAGTCAGCAAAATTACAGGCATCTTCGGATACGCCAGTTTTATCTTCTCTATAAGCTTCAACCCATCCATGGGTGCCATTCTGAGGTCTGTTATAACAAGATCTACGCCGCCCTCTTCCAAAACCTCCAGAGCCTCATTTCCGTCTTTTGCCGTGACGGTCTCATAGCCGTTAGCCTTCAGCAAACTCTGCAGAAGGATCAGGATTCGTACTTCATCGTCAACAATCAAAATTTTAGTCATCTATGATGTCGCTTTGTCTAATTGGAATTTGAACAAGTGTTGGTGTAAATTAATCGCCCAGCTATTTTCCTCATTGCGGCATAAATGCCCCGCTGCAAAATTTCTGAGGCACTGGGATAAGTAGTTGCTGGAATGTTAGCCTTTATACCTCTCAAAATCAATAAGTTTTTGTCGAAAACAACAAAAAAAATGCATCCATACGTACAACTTCAAGTCTGACCTTTCCGACGAGTCTGACCTTTCCGACCCAAGTGAGATCGCCTCTCTGCCTGTCTGTAGCCCGGCAAGCCGGGCAGTGATCAGTGTGCAGTGGGCAGTGAGTAGTTTTCTCACGCACCTCAGCCTGTAGCACGGACATTCTTGTCTGTGCCTGCCTGCCGAGCAAGGATAGGGCGCGTTTCTCCGCGAACCGCAGACGACACGAAGCGGCTCATGAGGACATTCGCCCTCCAGCCTCCGCGTTCTCCGCCTCTCCGCGTTGTTAAATCCCGCGCCCCCTTCGCACTCCCCTCCTTGTTCGTGTTGTTCGTGTGGTTCGTGGTTAATTTTCTGCTGTACCCAAGCTCTCCCCCTTCGTGTCTTAATGCCTTAGTGTGGTTTAAAGCTGTAAAATTTGACTTAATGCAGTTTTTAGGCATAATATTTGCTTGCATAATATTTGCACACTAGTGCATTGTATTTATGTGTTTCCGGATTTATAGACAACCAGTTGCGAACTGGCGGAAATATGATGTGAAAGTTTATTTATGGCAACAAAAGCACAAAAACAGGAAAAACAGTACTATTCGAGTTTTCAGACGACCTTGCTTGAACGTGGCGTATTATCAGAGCCACAGCTTAAGGAAGTGATAACTAACGCCGGAACAGAGCCCCTGGAGAGATACCTTGTTTCGGAGCAGATAGTTTCCCCTTATGATGTTCTACTTGCCATAGCCGAACATTTCAGCATGCCCCCCATAGT
>JAAZFF010000022.1 GCA_012511845.1 Lentisphaerota bacterium | reverse complement strand
TTTCCAGAGCTGTAGCTGAAGCAAAAATAGACTTCGGTGCAAGTGCTGATTTTGGAAACTTTTCTGCAAGATGAAGAAAATAGCCTGAAGCCTCCACGGGTGCTTCAGCAAGAACAAGCTGGTGACCAAGCCTGTAGAGGGCATCAGTTGTGTACGCACCGTCAGGATATTCCGCTACGAGCAATCTGTAATACTGAATGGCTATATTGGAATCTTTCTTCCCAACCGCCGCCTCCGCCATGAGCCACAAGGAACGCTCTCTGAAGCTGGCATCCGACAAAATCGGCTCAAGTGTACCCATCGCCTCATCGTAACGCTCTATCCGGAAAGCACTAAGGGCAGCCTGATAAAGTGACGCTCCGGCAAGAGGTCCGTACGGTGCAACTTCACGAGAACTGATATACCATTTGGACGCCTCCTCATAGTTCATCATCTGGAAATTCGCACCTGCAAGTATATACATAAATTCTGCCCGCGAGTTGGACGTCATATCCTCGGCTGCTTTTTCCGATTCAAGTGCTGCTACACAGCTTTTGGCGGCAGCATCAAAAAGACCTGCATTGGAATACGCCCAGGCTGCCTGCAAGCGTGACTCCTCAAGGCGCATGTCATCCGGATACTTCTTTTCCAGGTCAGCAAAATGATTTGCCGCCTCTTTATAATTTTTTGCCGTGAACTCCGCACGTGCCAGCAGAAACAGTGCCTCCGCCCCAATCCTCGAAGTCGGCGGCGCAGTCGCAACATCCTTCAGATACTTGCGGGAACTGGAAAAATCGTTCACCTCTCCCGGAAGGGCATAGATACGACCGAGCGAAAGTTTGGCGTAAGGTGCCATTTCGCTTTCCGGAAACATGGAAAGCAACCGCTCGAGCTGCGTGGCTGCTTTGGAGTGATCTTCTATTTTCGTCAGGGCTTCCCCATAATAATAAAGCGAATATTCATGGATATCTTTAGGCAGCTTCTCTTTAAGTAATTCAGCAAAAAGCTCTGCAGCTGATTCGGCAGACTCAATTTCAAGAAACAGTGCTGCACGCTTGAACAGTGCCCTGAGACGGTATTTGCCGCCAATTTGTGACGCACGGTAAAAAGCAGTGGCAGCTTCTGTTTTTTTCTCAGTCAGGCGGAGTGCTTCACCTAATCGAAAATACGAACGATCCAGTTCCGACGAATCGGGAAAGTCCCTTATCAGGCGTGCATATTCGACTGCTGCGTAGCCGTACATCTCACGGCTGAACAATCCATCGGCAAATATGCGCCGATCCTCCGCATCTCGTGAATCGGCAGGAGCCTGCGCTGCCGCAAAATGCAGTGCAACTGATATCAAGCAGATAGCTGGAAGATACTTTTTCATCTTGATTACCATTTCATCTACGGAAGAGTGCCGACTGATGCTGCGGGCAGAGCCTCACTACCCGTGCTTTCCGAATCTTCATCCATCATCGCCGTAGCAAACGATATATTACTTATGCCGGCTTTGCTGCATGTATCCAGCACCCCGACAATATGTTTATACTCTGTAGCCTGGTCCGATCTTATAACTATCGGATGACCGGGGAAAAGCTTTACAAGGCGATCAAATTTACCAAGCAGTTCATCCAGCGTCAGCACAACCTGATTGACAGATATTTCGCCGACCCTATTAATATTGACGATGACTTCCCCGGGCAGACGATCGGGTATTGAGCCTGTCTCAGCCGTTGGGAGCTGTATATCGATCTCAGTTTCCCATTGCGAAAAAATTGAAATCGTAACGAAGAACGTAAGCATCAGGAATACCACGTCCATCATCGACGTCATCTGGAAGCCTGCCAGCTCCTGTCCTTGTTTTGTAAATTTCATTCTGTACGTTGTGATATAATTGCAGTTAAAAGTTCAGAGGCGGCAGTTTCCAGGCGCCCAGCCTGTTTCATGGCTATTCTGCGGAACCATGCATAAAAAGCCATCGCCGGTATAGCTACCATCAACCCGGCGATAGTTGTGATAATGGCAAGCGATACACCTTCCGCAAGCATTACCGGCTTGGCGGATGCCACGGTACTGCCAACAGCACGAAACGCACCCAGCATGCCGACCACTGTACCTAAAAGTCCGACCATTGGTGCTATTGCTGCTATATCAAGCAGCCACTGCGTACGCCCTTGAATTTTGGAAACCTGGCGTGTACCCTCCCCTTCCATTGCAGTGCTCAGCAATATGGGGTCTGCATCCGGCACTGCCTTTATGTAGTCAAGTGCCGCGGTGGCTACGCTCGAAAAAGGGCTCGGCTTGTAGTCACACACCTTCCGGGCATCGTCAAACTGCCCTCCCCTGACCTTGTCAATAATGTCGTTAAAAACCGCACGAGGCACGGTAACTCCCGCACGGAGAGAAACAAACAGATAAAGTATGTTTGCAAGACAAAGCACTGAAAGAGCGGAAATCACATGCATGAGCCCTCCCCCCTGAGTGTAGAACTCCTTGAATGTCATGCTCCCGACACCAGCTCTTACGGCTTCTGCTACTGCCTGTTCCTGCGCGAAGACCGCCGAACTGACCAGAACAAGGGCAATGGTTAGAAACCAGCATCTTTCTTTATTCATTTTCTTAAAAGCTCCCATAATTCTACTAAATGTGACGACAATCATAACACTTGCGCTTTGCTTACTGCAAGTTTTTTTAACATGAGCTGCGAGCTTTATTACCGGACGCTGAGCCGGGCAAGCCGAAACCGCCGTAGGTGCCCAGAGATCGTGCACGTTCACAGCGGAACGGTACACGTTTCCCGTACACGAGCATGAAAATGGAACTCGACCATGAGAAGCTGGATGTTTCCTTCGATGAAATCGTGTACGAGTACGTGAACGAGAACGATTATGCCATCACGCAGGCAGATGCAGGTACGGAGCCTTGCGGTCCCAGTGCCCTTCAGATTGGCTCTGCGTAAGATATTTGCGTCTCCTTAGACTCTATGTCTGTCTGTGTTCATTAGTGGTTTTAATCCCTGTCAAGTCCTGATTTCCGTTTGTCATTTTTTTAAATTATCTCACTGCTGTTTAACGCTACAAAGTTGCTGATAAAAAGCGAGTACCCAGGCGGATATCTGCGGTTCGCGAGGACGCTCACCCTCCATTATGTAAAGATGCGCACAGCCAAGCTGGAGGGCGAATGTCCTCATGAGCCGCTTCGAATCGATTGCGGTTCGCGAGGACGCTCACCCTCCATTACGTAAAGATGCGCATAGCCAAGCTGGAGGGCGAATGTCCTCATGAGCCGTGGTTGCGAGGCAACCTCAATACGGTCAATAAGGTCAATAGGGTCAGTCATTTGCAAGTCCGGCTCTCAAGAAAACTAACCACTGATCACTGCCCGGCTTGCCGAGCCTCGAAGCAAGGAGTTCTGAATAGCACTGCAAGATGTTTTGTGATACCATGTGCCGCTTTCAACAACTCACACTATATTATCGAGGAAATGGCTTTCATCACACGAATTTATAAAACTCTGCAAGATCCGGACTCCCGCCTCACCTGGTTTACAATTATATCCATTCCTGCACTGGTTGTAAGTTTTATTATGAGCGGAGGGCACGAGCATGGTGGCTCTTCCGCCTGGAGTATACAGTCACTATACGATCCGGCATGGATACCTATCCTGCTTTGTGGCTTTCCGATAATAAAAAGAGCATTTACAAGGCTCTTTACAACAGGAAAGATCAGGGTAGGACTTCTTATAAGCCTTGCTATCATATCTGCCGTGATAGTAGGCGAACTCTTTGCCGCAGGCGAAGTTGCCTTTCTCCTTACTCTGGGGCAATTGCTGGAAAATCGCACCCTGCGCAAAGCACGTGAGGGTCTCCAGAAGCTCGTCGCCCTCGCTCCACGCATGGCAAACCGCCTGAAAGTCGGGCACGAGGAAGCAATAGAGGCAGACTTACTCAATGTGGGCGATGTTGTGCGAATCCGCCCCGGCGAAACAATTCCAATAGATGGGGTAATAATATCCGGACAGACTTCAGTGGATCAGGCAATCGTCACAGGAGAATCCATTCCCGTAGATAAAGCTCCCGGTGATAAAATACTGGCAGGCACAGTCAACCTCTTCGGCTCAATGGATGCACGTGCCGAAAAAACAGCTGAAGATACAACCCTGCAACGCATGATCCGCCTCGTTAAAGAGGCTCAGGAACGTCGTGCACCTGTCGTCCGTCTGGCAGATCGCTGGGCGTCAGTTCTTGTCCCGACTGCCCTTCTTACTGCTGTCATCGTTGGTCTGGCAACAGGTGAAACGCTTCGGGCAGTATCAATCCTCATAGTGTTCTGTCCGTGCGCACTGGCACTGGCAACACCTACTGCAATCATGGCTGTGATAGCTAACCTAAGCCGTCACGGGATTCTCGTGAAGTCAGGCGAAGCGCTGGAGTCCATGGGACGCATCACAACTATGGCTTTCGATAAAACCGGGACACTCACTTTCGGGCGCCCCGTTGTTTCCGGAACTTTCTCTGATCTGCCTGATTTTTCAGACAAAGAATTATTGCGTCTCGTTGCTTCAGCAGAACGCCACTCAGAGCATCCCCTTGGCAAGGCAATTGCCGCTGCAGTGCCCGACTCGCCCGAACCAACACGGTTTGAAATGCTGCCCGGTAAAGGCATCTCTGCGACAGTAGAAGGCAAGCAACTGAATATAGGCACAACCGACTGGCTGGCAGATAATGGAGTTGTCCCTTCGCAGAAAATGCAGAAAAACATTACTGCTGAGCGTGAAACAGGCAAAGCCGTGGTTGCAGTGGAGATGGACGGTCGATTTGCCGGTCTTATTACACTGTCCGACACTCTCAGACCGGATGCCTCCGCAATGATAAAGAGCCTGAAAAAGTCAGGCATCCGCCAAACGATGCTTCTCACAGGCGATCATCCCGCAGCTGCCCGGCATATGGCAACTGCAGCCGGAGTTGATATTGTCGACTCAGAATTGCTGCCCGAAGACAAGGTAGAGCACATAAAGAGTTATGCCTCACAGGGAACAGGCATTGCAATGGTAGGCGATGGTGTAAATGATGCTCCCGCACTCAAAACTGCTACTGTGGGAATTGCCATGGGCGGTGTTGGCAGTGACATAGCGATAGAGGCGGCGGACATAGTTCTTATGCGCGACGACATTCAGCTTCTGCCGTATCTATTGCGCATGTCGAGGAGAGCTTTGAACAACATCACAATAAACATAACGCTTTCTTTGCTTATAAATGCATCAGCCATCACATTTGCTGCGCTTGGACTTCTAGGTCCCGTGCTGGCAGCCCTCGTGCACAATGCCAGTTCCCTTTTAGTTGTTTCACACGCTTCACTCCTCCTGCGTCATAAACCTGGACCCGGCAAGCCGAGCCGGTGATCAGTGCTGGAGGGCGAATGTCCTCATGAGCCGCAGACTGTAGCACGGACATTCCTGTCTGTGCCCGCCTGCAGCCCGGCAAGCCGTGCCAGTGAGCAGCAGGTAGTGGGCAGTGGGCAGTTTTCTTGGGAACGCATAATCGTTCTCGTACTCGTACACGTACACGTACACGATTTCATCGCAGTTTACTAGTTTTATGGTCGAGTACGTAAAACGTGTACCGCTCCGCTGTGAACGTGTACGATCTCCTGGCAAGCTGGGTCAGTGATCGGTGCTGGAGGGCGAATGTCCCCATGAGCCGCAGGTAGGGCGATGACCTCTGGGCGCGCCGCAAAACAACAGACAGCTTGGCTTCCACAGCTTGACTCAGCGAAGGGTTCGAAGACGGGAAAGCCATTTTTAACTCCAGACTCGGGACTCGGGACTCGGAGTTTGAGTCTGACCTGTCCGACTTGTCTGACAGCCCATCATTTACGGCGGTTTTGGAAAAACGCACCCTACCCCAGCCCTTCGGACAGAGTGCAGTGGGCAGTATCTAAGCAAGCGCGCCCATCAACCACCCGGCAACCAAACCCGAGCAGGCGCTCGGGGCTCCCAGGCTCACCAACCACGGCGGTTTGCGGAGTAGGCACGGCTTGCCGGGTCTCCCACTGCCCACTATCCACTGATCACTGCCCCGGGTCCAGACCCGGGCCCGGCTTCTGCTGCAAAATCGGGCGCAAGGCTTCCAGAGCCGGTTTGGGAGCAGCATCGAACTCCATGATAGCCGTATTGGCACAACAGTGAAAGACGTCATGCCCCATCCATACCAGGAAGCCGCCGCAACGTGGAAAGCGCCCTTTACATGCACGGAGAGCTATAACAAGTGCCTCTGCCTGACGGGCTTGACTCCAGGAACAGTATTCTTCCAGATCGTCCGGTTGGCGACCGTTATGTTCACGGGCAAATGCATCATTTTCAATCCACCATGACGTACGCCTCCAGAGAGGATTCGAAAGGCTGACAGGCATTGGATCTGTTCCACCTGCATAGCGGCGTATCAAATCCGGAGAGCTGGCGCCGGGTACACCCGTTTCAGAGCGAAAAAGCGCATCGTCGTTGTTCCAGTATTCACACCATTCCTTCATTGTCATTTCGCCGAGGGACCAGGGACCATGAACATCCCAGTGGAGTCCTTTGCCGTAGTTTTCAGGGTCAGCATAAAACATGGGACCGGAGGAAGATGTGGGGAGGTAACGACGGAAAGGATCCAGTGCCCCAATGACCTCCCCGGCACGACGCAGAGCCGGATGTCTCTCATCTAACGGACGACCGATGCCGGGCGAACCATCAGAAGCTGTCTGAAGTTCATTACCTCCGCACCAGAGAAGCAGGCTGGGATGATGCTGGCGTCGAGTGACATAGCAGCGGGTAATATCAGCCAGTTCTGCACAGAAGAGAGCATCGTCGGGCGGATGATTATCTATGCCGGAGCTGGAAAGAGGAAGATCCTGCCACACGAGCATACCGGCACGATCGCAGGCATCATAGAAAGCAGCGCTTTCAAGCACCGCACCACCCCAAATACGCAGCGTATTCATGCCGGTATCACGCCAGGCGTTAACACGCTTGGTGCCGTCGACAGCAGACAGGTCAGCAAAATTGGTTTGCAGCGGTGTCCAGTTTATTCCCTGCAGAAAAACAGGAGTATTATTAATAACGCAAAGCCACGGAGCAGCAGCAACAGGGGCATCTTTGCAGGGTAGCCATTCAATGCGGCGAAAACCGGTAGTGCGTTGCTGTTTATCGTGTACTACATCGTCGGCACTTAACGCTTCTGCAGTAATGCTGTAGAGTGGCTGATCACCATATCCATTTGGCCACCAGGCACGGACTGATTCGACATTCCAGGAAATACCATTTTCAAATTCTCCAGGCGTATACGTGGCACAGGCAAGAGTTTTCCCTGTTGAATCCTTTAATGAGAAGCGAACAGCTGCGGCATTAGGTACCTCGCCATGAAGAACGACCATGCCTGTACCCATATCTGCATCGAAGTCAGTATAGCAACGAAAAGTTTCGAAATACGGTGCATCGTTGCGATCTGCTATTTCAATTCCCAGGTTACCATACACTCCTATTTGCACAAGCCGTGTGAGCCAGTCCCAGCCATATCCAAAACGTGTTTTCCATTCTCGCATTTCCGAGGTCCGACCAAACTGTCCGAGCCATCGCGGAGGTGTTTCAAAAATGATTGTTAAGGGAATTTCGTCCTTTCCTTCTTCCGGAAGCGGAAGGTCAAAGGTATATGATATGAAGGCATTATTGAATCGCCCTGCCAATTTCCCGTTCCAGTATATGCGTCCATTTCCATCAAGCCCATCGACTTTTAACCGTGCCCTTTGGGCGGCAGCAAACCAGCTCCTCGGCAGTTTTGCCGTAAACAGCCAGTGTCTGTTCTCCACCCATTCACAGGCACGGTGATTCAGTCCGTGACTCCAGTCCGGTATGATCCCGGCATTACGCAAGGCATTCTGCACAGAGCCGGGAAGTTTTGCCGGTACAGAGTCAACTTCGAATGCCGGTCGTGCACCCGTTTCCATGGATTTTGCATTTTCCCAGAGAAAAGGGAATGAGCCGTCAAGCGTCCATTGTTGAGTGCTCAAATCATGGTTAGTTATCATATTTATTTCTTATCGAATTGTAATAAGTGAAGAC
>JAAZFF010000231.1 GCA_012511845.1 Lentisphaerota bacterium | reverse complement strand
TTGTCGGAGCGAAGGGAAGATGTTGATGTAGAGCCGGATGTGAGTCTGATAACTACGGATGACATACTCGCTTTTCAGGAGATGGGGCGCAACAAGGGTTTGTCAAACGCCACGCTCGCTCGCAAGTTGGTATCTATAAAGAGATTTTTTGCGTATTTACGATCTGAAAAAATTATTCAGCTTGATGTTGCAGAGCCTATAACTACAGCCCGGCGGGACAGGACTCTGCCACACGTGCTCAGTGAGGAAGAGGTTGAGCTACTGCTGCGTGCACCACCGGCAGGAACACGTGACGGTTTGCGTGACCGCGCCATCCTGGAGCTTTTTTACGGGTGCGGTTTGCGAGAATCGGAACTTGTGGATCTGACAATAGATGCGTTGCGCTTTGAGGAAGGTCTTTTAAGATGTACCGGCAAGGGCTCAAAAACAAGGCTTGTTCCTCTAGGCAGCAAGGCGGAAGGGGCAGTCAGGTTATATTTGTCGGAATCGCGCCCAAAGTATAATCCTTCTCAATATGAGGCGACGCTTTTTCTTAATAGAAACGGGGTTAAATTCAGCAGGATGGGCATCTGGTCCATCGTCAAGAAGTATGTGAAGGCATCAGGGCTTGACGGCAAGGTGTCGCCGCACTGGCTTCGTCATTCCTTTGCAACGCACATGCTTGGCAACAAGGCACCTGTACGTGTTATTCAGGAGATGTTGGGGCATGCTGATATAGCGACTACGCAGATTTATACACACCTGGATTCGTCCAGACTTCGCAAAACACATACGGAATTCCATCCTAGAGCATAGATGTTTATTTTAATATATGGCAGATAGTTCGAAAAAAGTAATTAGAAAATCTCCTGAAGAGCTTCAGGCAGATCTCGGGTATGTTTTCCGGAATCGAAATTTGCTTGTTGAAGCACTTGTTCATCGCTCTTACAGAAAAGAGACAGGGACGGGGGTTGATAATCAGAGGCTGGAATTCCTGGGTGATGCGCTGCTCGGCTTTCTATTTGCGGATCGGGTTTACAATTTACACGCGGAAAAACCTGAAGGTGCGCTCACTGTTCTGAGGGCGGCTGTGGTCAGCGGTGTATCTCTCGCCAACAAGGCAAGGCAGCTGGGGGTGGGCGGGGCATTGCTGCTTGGTAACGGAGAGGATTTGTCCGGAGGGCGCAATCGTGAATCGAACCTTGCTGATGCGATGGAGTCTTTGATGGGTGCTGTTTACATTGATGGCGGCATAGAGGCTGCGTCGGAAGTTTTTGACAGACTTTTCGGCAAGGATATACTTGCACTGGAAGATGATCCCTGGATGGACAACCCGAAGGGGCAATTGCAGAACATCGTACAGAAACTTTTCCAGAGAGAGCCGAAATATGAAACTCTCGAGGAAACAGGGCCTCCACATTCTCGTGTTTTCCGTGTAGGGGTGCGAGTGGATGATTGTTTGCGAGCAGAAGGGACAGGCAGCAGCAAGCAACAGGCGCAGTGTGATGCCGCAGCTGCATTATTGTTGAAGATTGAGAGGGATAAAGAGGAAGCATGAAAGTTTTTAGAAAATGGCTGATTCTGTTTCGTGATTCACCGCGCCATGAAGGTTTCGGCATAGCACGTACACTTTTGTTGAGTGCACTTGTTGGCGCCGGAGTTGGACTTGGGGCAGTTGTGCTTGTTTCGCTGCTCCAGCTTTCGGAGTGGTTTTTTCTCGGCTTGCTTGCCAATTATAAGCCGGCATCACCTGCCGGGGAGCCGGTTGTGTTTGCTCTTCCTGAAATATTCGGCAGTGTTCGCAGGTGGATACTGCTGTTTTTGCCAATGCTTGGAGGATTGCTTTCCAGCTTAATTGTGCAGCGATTTGCGCCGGAGGCGGAGGGGCATGGTACTGACGCAGCCATTGAGGCATATCATTTCAGAGGTGGTAAAGTGCGCCCTGTAGCGGCACCGGTAAAGGCGGTAGCTACCTCGCTTTTAATAGGAACCGGAGGTTCAGCAGGTTGTGAGGGACCTATAACACAGATTGGCTCCGGCATTGGTTCTACGCTTGCCGGGTTGTTGAAGCTTCCTGTTGCAGACCGACGTGCACTCATGGCGGCGGGCATGGGGACTGGTGTCGGGGCACTTTTCCACGCTCCTCTTGCAGGAGCTATTTTCGGGGCAGAGGTGCTTTACCGTGATCTGGATCTGGAGTATGAGGTTTTAGTTCCATCCATTATAGCGTCAGTAACCGGGTATTCCATATTTTCAAAAGTTTTTGGATTTAACCCGCTGTTTTCCACACCTGATATTGTATATTCACGACCTGAAATGCTTATATTATATTTGGTGCTGGCTGTAATTCTGGCGGGAGGGGCACGTTTTTATACGTGGATGTTCTATACTGTTCGCGACAAGTTTGAGGCACTTGAATTACCAGTCGTCCTGAAACCGGCTCTGGGCGGTTTGTTGACCGGCATAATAGGATTTATGTTCTTACCGGCACTCTGTTCCGGATATGGTGTTATACAGGAAGCGCTTCACTATAATCATGAACTTACCGGCAGGGCTGCATATTCGGCATTGAAACTTATGATTGGAGTGTTTTTTCTTAAAACGCTAAGCACTTCTTTCTCAGTTGCTTCAGGTGGATCCGGTGGGATATTTGGTCCGGCTCTTGTAGTAGGCGGAGCATTGGGAGCCGCAACAGGAATCATTTTTTCATTATTGTTGCCCGGATGGGATGTGCCTATCGGCTCGTTTACACTTGTAGGTATGGTGGCGTTCTTCGGATGTGCTGCAAAAATGCCTATAAGTACGATATTGATGGTTGGAGAAATGACGGGCAATTACCGCCTTCTTGTCCCTTCGATGTGGGTCTGCATGATTGCATACATGCTGTCGAGAAAAGTATCGTTGTACCGCATGCAACTTCCAAACAGATTTGATGCTCCGATTCATCGCGGAGCAATGATTTCAGGAGTTGTTCATAATGTGAAGGTAAGGGAGTTGCTGGAGGGCAAAGGCGATGGAGGCTTGTTGCTGACTGTCCGGGAGGACACACCGCTCGGGGTACTCGTTGATGCTATTGCCGAGGGAGTGCAGGGCGTGTTTCCCGTCGTTTCTCCTGACGGCATAATGCTTGGTATGGTTACGGAAAAGGAACTTGCTGATGTTGTGAAGTCGGATCCGATATTGCGTTCAACGCTTCTTGTTGCCGACATTTCATTACGTGAATATGCAGTTGTTACAGAAGACGATATTTTGCAGAAAGCCCTGGCATATATGGACGCCGGGGATATGGATGAAATTGTGGTTGTATCAGGCGATGGCCTGCGCAAACCGATAGGTTTGCTTTCACACAACGATATAGCCGCTGCGTATCAGCGGGAAATAGAAAAAGAAAGATAAATAGAAATGAAAATAAAAATTCTGGGTTCTGCAGCTGCCGAGGCTGTTCCGTGTCATTTTTGTGATTGCAGAATATGCGAGCTGGCTCGAACGGGCGGCGGCAAGGAATTGCGTCGGCGCACGTCTTATCTGATAGATGATGATACATTGGTGGATTACGGTCCGGACATCAATTGGCAGATGAATGAGTTCAAAATAGATTCGTTTAAGCTTGAGCGAGTACTTCTAACGCATCTTCATGCTGATCATGTTGACCCTGTAGAGTTTTTCTGGAGAAGGGCAGGGTTTGCGAAGCAGCCGATTAACCCTTTGAAGATATACTCGTCGAAAAACACGCATCTCAAAATAATTTCACTTATGGCATTGTACGGAAATAGTTTGAGCTATGATGAACTGAATATAGAGCCTGTGATATTGAACCCTGACGGAACTACGGTGTACGAGGAGGAGGGCAAGGACTTCAAGCTGACAGCTTTTCAGGCAAATCATGCGCCGGGTGCCGGTCCCTGTGTATTTATGGTAGAGCGCTCAGGAAAAAGATTTTTTGTATGCAATGACACAGGTTACTTCTTCGATCCTGTATGGGAGCAGCTGCGCAATGCCAGAATAGATGGAATTGTTATAGATTGCACTATGGGCTGTAAAATGGAAAACTGCTGGAACGGTCACATGTCAGGAGATGTAATTTTGGAGCTTGTCGGCAAGATGCGAGCCATTCGTGCTCTTAAAGCCGATGCATTTGTTGTGGCAAATCACTTCTCTCATAACGCTGACTGCACACATGAAGAGCTCGAAGCCTTCTTTAATCCGATGGGGATAGAAGTCGGCTATGACGGTTTTGAGTTTGAGATTTAAACAACGCATTTGTTAATACGAAAATGTCAAACTCTCCAACTGTTTCAGTAATTATCCCAACTTATAATCGGGCTGAAATGGTTTGCGATTGTATTGCGAGTGTTTTACAGAGCGATTACGACAGGTTCGAAATTATAATAGTTGACGATGCCTCTCCGGACAATACAGCAGATGAGGTGGAGCGACGATTCGGGGAGGAATCTCGTGTCAGGTATGTTCGTAATGAAGTGAATCTCCAACCTGCCGGAGTCAGAAATAGGGGGGCATCGTTGGCGAGAGGGCTTTATTATCTTTTTATTGATGATGATAATATTGTTGCACCTGATATGATTTCGAAGCTTGTACAGGGAATGTCGTTAGATGATAAGTTGGGTCTTATTGCTCCGCTCGCTATACATAAAACACCTAATGTAATCTGGACCCTGGGTTCTTCATTCAACTTATGGACATCTCAGCCGATCAATCTGCATGAAGGCGAAGATGCAGATAGTGTTGAAGTGGAAGATCGCCTATATCCCACATGGTACAGTCCCAATGTGTGGATGGTGAAGAGAGAAGCTTTTAGCCGGGTAGGTGGTTACGATCCTTTTTATCGTATAATGTTTGATGAGAGCGATTTCGGCATGAGACTAAGGCGTGCCGGATACAAGTGTGCCATATATCCGATGGCAAGAACTTATCATCTTGGCTTTTTGGAGAGAGGAAAGGCTCCGGCACTCAGGATCCTGGGAATAGAGAGCCCCGCGCGGGCGTATTGTTTTGCAAGGAATCGATCTGTATTCGTTCGGCGCCATTTTCCTCTGCTTAATCGTATTGTTGTAATAGTGGTATTTGTACCGCTGTTTGCACTTTATTACGGAGCTATATCTTTATGGAATGGACGACCGGGTATAGCCTGGGCGTTTTTAAAAGGCTCAGTAGCGGGCTGGTTTTCTTTTCCAAAAGAACATTTTGCCGGATAAAGATTTGATGTTGATGTTTGTTTTAAAATTTCTGTCATGCAGGCTGTTGCCCTTGTTTATTCTGTCGGGGAGCAAGTTTTATCAGCCGGGAAGTTTTTTAAAAAAAAATTGCATTGCATTTAGATGGCAGTTAAGTCTATAATTGAGCCCGTCACAGCATATTGGTTGCCGTACTTGTTGAGTTGACACATGTGGAATAAATTTCAAGAATTTTTTACAAACGACGTCGGGATAGATCTCGGGACAGCAAATACTCTAGTTTACGTTAAGGATAAGGGTGTTGTAATCCGGGAACCTTCGGTTGTCGCTATACAGGAAGGCACTAAGCGTATTCTTGCGGTTGGAGAAGAGGCGAAGCGGATGCTGGGTCGCACTCCAGGCAATATAGTTGCCATACGTCCGATGAAATCGGGTGTAATCGCTGATTTCGAAATAACGGAGACGATGATTCGCTACTTCATAAAGAAGGTGAACAGGCATAAATTGAGGAAGCCTAGAGTCGTAATCGCTGTTCCGGGTGACATTACGGAAGTTGAGAAGAGGGCTGTTCAGGATTCGGCTATCAATGCGGGGAGCAGGAATGTTTATCTGATCGAGGAGCCGATGGCGGCGGCGATTGGGGTAGGTCTACCCGTACAGGAACCGGCAGGAAACATGATAGTCGATATCGGGGGCGGCACCACGGATGTGGCTCTTATCTCACTTGCAGGCATAGTTTACGCGAAGAGTGTCCGTGTCGGTGGCGACGAGATGGATAACGTAATCGTGCAATATATGCGGCGCGTGTACAAT
>JAAZFF010000230.1 GCA_012511845.1 Lentisphaerota bacterium | reverse complement strand
GGATCATGAAAGATCTTACTTCTAGGTCCTGCCTCCTCAAAAGAAGGAACTACCCTGCCCGCCTGAATGGCTTCGGTCACGTCCTCCAGATCATGAACAACCAGCGTACGTTCACCATCAGAAACAAAATTTGTATTTTTTACGGGCGAATCTATTACACATTCCCCTAATTGTTCTACATCAAAATCATATTTTTCAGGATTTTTAAATACATCCTTTATAGTCATTACGAACCTCCATCATGTTGTCACCTCTACTGCAACAGGCAAAACAAACTCCGATGATTTAATCAAAAAAATGCTTCTTCGTCAATTTTCCTCTGCGCAAATTGCAAGTCAATTAGGGCAGCAATGACCACATTTAGTCTCCTTGGAACTTGAGTGCAAACAAATGGAGGGCTGCAAACGGTTTTAACTATGCCCCTTTGCATATTTAGAATTGCTAATACCCTTGCTAGCTTCTTTCTTGAAAAACACCAATACGATAGTGTAAAATGAATGCATAAAGAAGTTAACCACAAAAAGAAAGCGGGGTAGCCATTATGATGACACTTGGAATGATTGAGAATTCGACGGAAGCAGGGTTCAACAAAGTTGCCGGCTTTGGATTAAAATCAATAGAATTTTGCTACAACGTTGGTGAAGACCCATCTGAACTTCTGGCGAACACATCAGATATCAAAAAATGGAGCTCTGAAAAAGAGATCAAAGTAGGTGCTGTGGGGCGTTGGGGAACTGATAAAATTGCTGATGATGGTTCAATTATTCAAGAAGAATTAAAAGCTTCCAGGATGCTAATAGACTTTTGTGCTGATGTTGGATGTCCCGTATTCAACACTGGTGTCAACTATGTTGAAGCTATATCTTTCGCCGACAATTGCAACATTGCAATAGATTTTCTTTCCGAACTTATCAACTACGGAAAAGACAAGAACGTCAAGATAGCTGTTTACAATTGCAATTGGAACAACTTTATAAGGACACCTGAAGTGTGGAAAATCATTTTGGGTAAACTCCCGGAACTCGGTCTCAAGTACGATCCTTCACATTGCATCAACGGCAAAAGCGGAGATTATCTGGCTGAACTGGCTGAGTGGGGCAAGAGAATTTATCACTTTCATATAAAAGGGACTATTAATGTTAATGGCAAACATCTTGATGACCCGCCGGCTGGTCTTGACATTACAAATTGGGGCGCTGTAATGGGATGCCTCTATGCTGCCGGTTACAAAGGAATGCTCAGTATAGAGCCTCATTCAAACGTATGGCAGGATGAACTTGGTGATTGGGGAATACGCTATACAATTGATTACATAAGTAGAATGGTGTTTACAAAATAAGCACAGCTTCCGTACAAATTTGTAAATAGTGCAAAAAAAAGACATATATCTCGAACAGACATATCGGGTCCGCTCTTATGAATGCGGACCTGATGGTTATGTACAACTGACACAGGTTTGCAACTATCTCCAGGAAACAGCTTCGACCCATGCGGATATACTTGGATTATCGAAGGAAACACTCTCAGCATATAACCTCACATGGGTACTTGCCAGATTGCGTGTGAAATTGGAGCGATACCCAAAATGGCGCGATGACGTCAAAGTGTTGACTTTCCCACATAGCATGCGCAAGCTTACAGCACAAAGGGATTTTATACTGACTCTCAGCGACGACACACCAATCGGTATTGCCACGTCTGAGTGGATGGGTCTGGACCTTGCCACACGCCGTGCCGCTCGTTTACCGAAAGTTTTTTCCAATTGCAACAATACAGTCCGAACTCCAGTATGGTCTCAAAATCCGTTTACAAAACCAACCTATCCGGACGAAGGAATCGGCGAAAGGCAAATCGATTTTCGTGTTCAATACTCGCATATTGATCTTAACGGACACGTTAATAACGTCCGCTATATAGAGTGGATAATGGAGACCGCTTCCGGAGCGACCTCTTCAGAAAAAGTTGCTGAAATTGAAATTGCTTTCAAGGCTGAAGCATTTGTTGGTGAAACTGTTACATCAAGAAGTTCTGAACTGTCGGAGCAAACTTTTGCACATTGTGTAAGCACTCCATCACAAGATTTGGTACTGGCTGTATCCAAGTGGAAAGAATTTGCTGACTGAGAGATTGTATTTAAAAGAAATTTTTAATGAAAAGACTTGTTGTTATCGCCAATGGAATCAGTGAGCCGGGTACTATGGGAGGCAACTCTAAAATCATCCTTGAAATGCTTCGCAATATACCTGATAACTTTGAGTGTATAGTAATAACTCCAGTTCGAAAAGTTCTGACATTTGAAGAAAATGGTATTAGTTCAACTAAGTTTCTCAAAATAATCAGTATCCCAGATTTTACAGGTAGTGAACAGCTTTGTCATATAAAAGCATGCAAGCACTTCACAAAACATGTCGATGAAGTACTTCAGAAAAACAATATAAGAGAATCAGATTTAGTATACTGCGTCTCTGATTTTGGTGTAGATGTTTTGCCGGCTTTTCGGCTGCAAAAAAAATACAATTTTATATGGACACCTTCATTTTACCTGTTTGTTCCATTCATTTATGAAAACATTTTGAAGAGATATGGGTTTCCGCCTGTTAAATATTTGATATATTATTTTTACCAGAGAATCATGCTTCGCTTGATTGAAAAACGTGCATGGGGAGTAATTATAACAAACGAAGCAGATAAAAAATATTTTTCACCTCGGTTACAAAACAACTCTTTACCAATTTATGGCGGCGTGAATATTGAGCAGATTTGTGAAACCTCCAAAGTGACAAAATATGATGCTATTTTTTGTAGCCGCCTTCATCCTCAAAAAGGAGTTTCAGGCTTACTCGATGTGTGGAAGAAAGTGGTAACCACCAAACCTGAAGTGCTTCTGGGTATAATTGGGAATGGAGAACAAAAATACGAAAAACTTTTGAAAATGAAGGCGAAAAAGCTCGATATTATAGATAATATAGAGTGGTTGGGATATGTTAATAACGAAGCAAAGTACGAATTATATGCTCAATCACGTCTTTTTCTGCATCCGACCATTTACGATAACAACGGCATGGTTGCGGCGGAGGCCCTATGTTCGGGATTACCGGTAATAATGTATGATCTGCCCGCATTACGCAATGTATATAAAGAAGGTTGTGTAAAGGTTCCCTGTTTTAACAAGTTAGCATATGCTGATGCCATATTACGTATCTTATCAGACAAAAATGAAACTACTGAAATACAGCCGGATAACATAGAAGTCATGAACTTGCGAAACTATTGGTCGTGGTCAAACCGTGCTACCATATTTTATAGTTACTTCGATTCAATATCTCGCAAATAACTGCAATGCAGCTATTTTATCTGTACGCCTCTCGGAATAATGATGGGTGAACGTTCCCGCAAACCGCAGGCAATACGAGGCGGCATTGTGTGAGTTATCTTTATGGCGGTTTGTGACTTGCCCCGGTGGTGTAGGATTCGAAGCCAGAAGAAACGTACCCTGCATCACTCTGCAGTCAGCACACTCTGTCAAATCTTTTACTGTTTCCTGAACTGAAGTTTCTATTCTTTTAAGGTCGTCTAATCTTCGTGCAAAGCTTCAGGAAACTCATTCAGGTTTCTTTAGAACTGTTATGAATATTCGAGCTGAAATATTTATGATTGAATACCATGCAGGGCAAAATTTCGGCTCTCGCACACTTGCTCGCATTAAAGTAAAACACCATTTTAAAAAAGGTAT
>JAAZFF010000229.1 GCA_012511845.1 Lentisphaerota bacterium | reverse complement strand
TACGTCTTTTCTCTTTTCAACGAGCCTCGCGGAAATATATGGTTCGGGACAAATTCTGCCATGGCTGTTACCTTCCGCCTGCTCGATCGCGCAGGCGGAGACGGCACATTCACGCTTGAAACATACTTGTTTGATGATGAAGACGTTGTCCTTAATCACACCACGCAAAAAATCAGCCTTGCAGCGGACACGACTCCAATACGCATCCCCGTAGCACTTAAATCCCTGCCCTTCGGCTTCTATCGCATTAGTGCCACACTGCGAAAGAACAACGGCAGGCTCATTGACCGCATAGAAACCACAGCAGCGATTGTTCCTCCTGAAACAAGATCTTCCTCTGCAGCCCATGACTCCCCCTTCGGAATGAACCTTTCCCTTGCCACAAGATACGGAAGCGACAGCGCCGAGGCGGCGAGACTTGCCCGCCGATCCGGTGTCCTCTGGACACGTGATGAATTTTCCTGGGAGTTGATCGAGCCGGTGAATGGACGCTACAACTGGGAGCGGATGGATGAGGCGATGCGCATAGCGAAGGAAGCCCGTATAAACGTCCTCGGCTTGATAGACTATTCAGCCACGTGGGCACGGCGAAACCCTGCAGAATACACATCACCGCCACGTGATGTCATTGAATACGCCGACTTCGTCCATGCAGTTGTCTCACGCTATAAAAACACAGTTAAACATTGGGAAATATGGAACGAGCCTGACAGCCCTGCCTTCTGGCCCCCCACGGTAAACGCGGAGGAGTATACAGCGTTGCTCAAGGCTGCTTATACTGCCGCAAAACGCGCCGACCCTGATTGCAAAGTATTGACGGCGGGTCTGCTCGTGGGCATGAACCATCCAGACAATTGGTTGTTCCTTGATGAAATGTACAAATTTGGCGCCCAACCTTTCTTTGACATCATGGCATGGCATGCCTATTGTGATCCGCAAACACCCGAGGGAGGCAAATACCCTGACCGCACACGCACCCTGTCAGGAATCCTTGCCAAAAACGGAGATGCCTCCAAACCAATATGGCTGACTGAACAGGGCTGGTGCACAGCGCCAGGCAGCCGCCGCGGTGTGACGGAACGTGAACAGGCCGTCAACCTCGTCCGGGCTCACGTATATACGTTGGCTGATGCCGACGTTGCCAAATTCATATGGTTCCTATTCCGTGACGGCGGCAATCGCGATGCTGACCACGATCAGAGCTATGGAATTCTCAATCCCGATTACACCCCCAAGCGTGCCTACCCCGTTTATGTAACGATGACCCGTTTGCTGACAGGAAAGAAATATGCCGGGGTTGTTGAGGTCGCCAACGGCAGCGGCAGTATCGTCGCCCATGAATTTCAAGATAGCAAAGGCAATGCGGTTATTGTTTTCTGGACACCGGAAGATACATCGTTTACCCTCAACATATCTCCGCTATACTATTGCGACCCCTGCGGCAACAGCATTGCCACGCCGAGGGCAACTCTTGGGCAAACACCTGTCACTTCCCGTCCCGCTTACTTCATAGTCCCTGCATCAGATCTGCTGACATTCCGCGAGACTTTAAAGAAAGCCGAAATCCAACAGCCGGCACCTAAAACCACAACTCCGCGAGAAACGGTGAAACTTGATACTTTTGCTGACATTCAATGGGGCACTGACTGGAAGCTCGGCTGGATGGGATCCGGTCATGAAGGCACTGTGCTTGCTTCTGCACCGGATCCCGATGGCATGTACAAAACTTGCGGACGCCTGGATTATGCAACCGACCCGGCAAAAGGGAAATATGGTCTTTGCTATGCGCAAATCGACAAGATGATCCCGCTTCCTGAAACAGCAAAAAAAATCAACATCATGGTATACGGCGACAACTCCGGCAATTCTCTGTCACTGCGCCTTGTCGACCGGTATGGTGAGATATTTCAGTACACAATCGCTGAGAAGATCGACTGGACAGGCTGGCGCCGATGTGTTGCGCAGATAAAAGATTCGAGACCGCACCACTTCGGTGGCGATGAAAACGGACGTCTTGACCCGCCTTTCAGCTTCCAAGCCATTTCCCTTGGCGTAACCCCTCCGCGGATAACTGCCGGAACGATATTTTTTGCCGACCTTGAACTGGAATAACTGCACACCCCGCTGCCAGCTGTCACGTGTTGCACATACCTCTCCGGCTAGCCCAATTATTCGCACTTATAGCTGTAACTCATTGTAAATAAAGTATTTGACTTTTAAGGCACTACAAAATGAATTTATGTCGCTTTTACCCGAAAAACGGGGAAAACGACCCTTTTTAGGCCTTTCAAGTCGATTTCAGAGTGAAAAAAAGTACCTAACTGCTACGTGCATGCGAAACTTGGGCTAACCTTCTCCTCTAAAGGAACCAAGGCACGACGCCCCAACCCCTCTATGAATATGCGTTATAAGGTTGCTGTAGAGAAGGTGCGCAGCCATTCAAACCCTCACCCCTTTGCCGACAATCGCCACGACCTTCCCGTCCAATTTGATCGGAAAGGAATCCGCAGGCTCTAAAGAATAGAGGATATACCGCTGTTTCTCTGAGCTTCTTTTCGACACACTGTATCCAAGCTCAGCCAACTCTTTTTTCCTCACAAGAGAATAACCTGTTACATTGAAAGAGAGCAATTGGTCTCTCTTTCTAGCCAAAACAAGCCGTCTGACAGCAAGCAACTCCTGAATTGAGTCGAGTTCTTCTTCTTTTACAGGGTAGTTGTATAGGTTATTTTCAATTATCCATTTACGACATACCTTACGGTAGGTTCCCAGAAGAGTGACAGGAGAAGAGTCGACCAGGTAGAGACTGTTTGCATCAAATAACATACCCTGCACTAATTTATCGGGAGTCTTGACACCATATTTAACTGTTACAAAAGAGTCTAAGAACTCCAGGTTTGCCTCTTTTTTCTCTTTTGGCAACTCTCCTTCAATAGAGTTCAGCAACGCAATCAAGCTTCGCCCCAATGCTGCGGCCAGATTTACTGGAACAGCATTACCTATCTGTCTATATTGGCTCATAACCGAACCGGAAAAGCGCCAATCATCAGGAAAAGTCTGAATCCGAGCATACTCGCGCACGGTTAAAGGACGTGTTTCTTCGGGATGACAACGACCTGTCTGGTTTTGTGCTGGAGCGCAGGTCAACGTCAAACTCGGTTCGTCCCACGAAAGTCTGCGCCCGATTCCGGTCTTACCGCCTGCCAGATGAAAGCTTCCTTTTAACAGTTTTTTTTGTAAATCTCTCGGTAAATTGCGCCAGTATCCCCCTTGCGGCACATGCTCCAGAATCTCTTTACGCCAACCGGCATATGATACCCCCTCAGAATCTGGTACATCACAATCATAAAGTTCCCCCTTAATCAGAGCATCCCGCACTGTAAAAACTCTGTGATAATAGGATGGCCATGCAAATTTTTTAAGATGATGTGCCAAATCATTGCGTACACCTACAAGCGCCAGACGTTCCCTTTTTTGAGGCACACCGTAGAAAATCGCTTTCAATATATGAGGCTCAACCAATGTATAGCCCAACTCAGATATAACAGCCTTTATAACGGCAATGGTCTTTCCGCTATCATGCGTTAAGAGACCACGGACATTTTCACCCAGAAAAACTTTCGGATTTATCTCTTTGATGGCTCTGGCAAACTCAAAGAACAGAGTTCCACGAGTATCTTCAAAACCAAACCGCTTACCTGCATATGAAAATGCCTGGCAGGGAAAACCGCCGGAGACAAAATCTATGCCCTTAAATTCATTGAAATCGATGTTTTCGATATCATCGCAGATCACATTCCAGGAGGGTCTATTG
>JAAZFF010000228.1 GCA_012511845.1 Lentisphaerota bacterium | reverse complement strand
TGATATTCCCATGCCGGATCCAATTCCGAAAGAGGAGATAAAAGAACCTCCCAAACCGAAAGAAGCAAAAAAAGTACCTGTAGTAAAAAGCGATAAAATCATAGAAAGAAAAACACCCGGAGAAATAATCAAAAAACCGCAGCAAAAAAAGGAAACTCTTAAAACAACAGACCCACAATTAACTCCCGATGAGATCAAGAAATTGCTCGATATGGAAGCTACGCCCTCCGACACCACAAACGTACCGGGAGAAAATGAAAGATGTCTCTACATGATGAAAGAGACTCTTTACAAGGCGTGGATAAGACCCTCCGCATCAAATAAAACTGCAAAGCCTGCCGTTATAGAAATAAGGCTCGGTTCTTCAGGAGCAGTATTGAACAGGCGCCTGGTATCATCTTCGGGCAATGCCGAGCTTGATGACTCGGCAATGGCAGCAGCTGCGGCTGTGCCTGTCTTCAAAAATCTGACTCCCGGATTTCTGAAGAAATATAAAACTGTTACAATCGAATTTGAGTTGGAGTAAAAATGAAAAACAAGACACTTTCCATACCGGCTGCTTCAGCTATCCTCATTGTTTGGCTTTTTGCAGTGAGCGCCGGCGCAATACCGCCTCCGGCACGTCCGCCATCCCCATTCGCCCCGAAAGAACAGAATCTGCTTACAGAATACGAGCGCAAGGTACTGAATATTGAATTGCAGAAGTTAACTGCAGAAATTAAAGAGGCACGCTTCGAAGCTACCGGCGATCCCTCCCTCAAGCAGCTGAAAGAAAATCTCGAAAAAGCACTGAAATCAAATGATAAACAGCAGATTTCCGAGGCTGAAGAAAAACTCACTGAAGCCGTTGAGTCCATATTCAGGAAGCAGGAAGGGATGGGGCAGAAGATGGCGAGGCTCAACGACATAGGTACACTCATGCGATATGATAATCTCGACAAAAAACACCGGCGGGCGCGGCAGGGCTCCGCTGCAAGGCGCCTGATAGTCGATGGCAATGCCGTTGTCGAGATTGGTCCCCCTCCTGCTTCGCCTGCACCTCAAGATGTCGCACTGGAGAACACTTCCACAAACAGGGTAACAAAGCGTATCTTCATCCTTTCAACGCGCAATGAACGATGAAACTGATGTCGGAAGCCGGTTGTAGATGAAATTCAAAAAACTTTCAATTAAACAGCAGGAGATCCGGTTCGGGCAATCTCTCAAGGTAGTGCCGATACGAAATAAGGGCGTTAAAATACTGCATAACAAAAATCCTGATGAACTTGAAATAGAGGTATCGCTCACTTATGAAACACCGCTGAAAAAGCTCCTCAAAAGACTTTTTAAGCTACAGGAAAAAAAACGATATGTACTCGATGCAATCGGCAGAAAAGTGTATGAGGGAGTCGACGGAGAAAAGACCTTTGAGCAGCTTATTGATGAGTTTGCCGCTGAGCAGAAGCTGACATTTTTCGAATCACGTGCACTCCTTGCACAGTATTTTCAAACGCTGACCAAGCGCGGAATAATTGTAGCCTCCTTCGAACAGGACGGCACGGCAAGCCGAACCAGTGATCAGAGAGCCCGGCAAGCCGGGCAGTGATTAGTAGGCAGTTTTCTCATGTGCTGGAGACTGTAGCACGGACATTCTTGTCTGTGCCCGCTTGCTGGGTGGTCTGATGAGCACTGGGACCACGAG
>JAAZFF010000227.1 GCA_012511845.1 Lentisphaerota bacterium | reverse complement strand
TTATTTCGTACGATAATTTTACACGCTAACACATTTTTAAGCAAGTAGAAAAAAAGCTATCGGGATCGTTTTGACTTCGGACTCGAGACTTCGGACTCGGGATTTGCCACGTCTGACCTGTCCGACATATCCGACCTGGCCATCTCATCCGCCCCATCTGTCCCATATATCCTATTCCGTCCCATCTTTGATCTTGCTGTTTTCCAAGTGATGACTTTTTCCCGATTAAATGCTACAATCGGGCTGAATACACAAAGTTAACTTAAACTTGGGAAGTAACAATGAATAATTTTGATTATAAAAATGAAACACACATTATTTTCGGCAGAGGGACTCAGAGCCGGGTAGGTGAATTGACAAAAGAGCAGGCAGATAAAGTCCTTCTTCATTACGGGACAGGCAGCATAAAGCGTAGCGGACTTTATGATGAAGTCATAGCATCCCTCAACGAAGCAGGTGTGGAATTTGTAGAGCTGAGCGGAGTTTTGCCGAATCCGCGAGTTTCGCTGGTACGAAAAGGTATCGAAATTTGCAGACGCGAAAACATACGCTTCATACTTGCCGTCGGAGGAGGCAGCGTAATCGATTCAGCAAAAGCCATTGCAATGGGAGTTGACAGCGAAGACGATATATGGGACATTTTCCTGCAGGGTAAACCTACATTGGAAGCTCTTAAGCTTGGCACAATACTGACACTGCCGGCAACAGGAAGTGAATCGAGTGTGAACACGGTCATATCAAATGACGAAGACGAGCGCAAAGTAGGATATGGCGCGCCACCGCTGAGACCTGTCTTCAGCATATTGAATCCGGAACTTTTCTTTACACTCCCCAAAGAACAACTTACTTATGGCGCAAGCGACATGATGAGCCATATCTTTGAGAGATACTTTACCAATACGGTAAATACAGATCTCACAGATGCTCTTTGCGAAGGAGCACTCCGCACAATAATGAAAAATGCCCTTATCCTGCGCGATGACTTCAACAACTATGATGCATGGGCAGAAATAGGTTTTTCCGGCTACGTTGCTCATAAAGGACTTTTAGGTCTTGGACGCGACGAAGACTGGGCGTGCCATGCCATTGAGCATGAACTTTCAGCCATTTACGATGTACCCCACGGTGCAGGCCTGTCCGTAGTTACCCCTTCATGGATGAAGTATGTTATGAAAGAAAATCTGCCGATATTCGTCCAGTTTGCTGTAAAAGTTATGGGTGTTGACGGAAGTTTCAGGGAGCAGGAAAAAATAGCACTGGAAGGAATACGCAAACTTGAGGAATTTTACAAAGCAATGGGGCTTCCAACAACATTTAAAGAGCTTGGCATAGAAGAAGACAAAATCGAGCTCATGGCAAAAAAAGCTACAAGAATAGCCTTCGGACAGGAACGCCAGCTCGGAAAACTGAAAAAACTTTCCTGGCAGGATGTTTTGAAAATCTACGAAGGATGTTGCAAATAAGCAAATTCAGTCCACTAAGCCCGGCAAGCCGAGCGGCACGGCTTGCCGTGCCAGTGGGTAGTGGGCAGTGGGCAGTTTTCTCATGAGCCGCAGACTGTAGCACGGACATTCCTGTCTGTGCCCGCCTGCTGAGAAGGTAGGGCTGGTTTCTCCGCAAACCGCCGTGATTGATTGGTGAGCCTGGGAACCCTGAGCGCCTGCTCGGGTTTTGTGCACGGGATGGCATAATCGTTCTCGTTCCCGTTCTCGTACTCGTGTACGTAAAACGTGTACCGCTCCGCTGTGGACGGGTACGATCTTTCGGCAAAGGTAGGGCTGGTTTCTCCGCAAACCGCCGTGATTGATTGGTGATTGGTGAGCCTGGGAACCCTGAGCGCCTGCTCGGGTTTTACTTCCGTGATGGCATAATCGTTCTCGTTCCCGTTCTCGTACTCGTGTACGTAAAACGTGTACCGCTCGCTGTGAACGGGTACGATCTTTTGGCAAAGGTAGGGCTGGTTTCTCTGCAAACCGCCGTGATTGATTGGTGATTGGTGAGCCTGGGAACCCTAAGCGCCTGCTCGGGTTTTGTGCACGGGATGGCATAATCGTTCTCGTTCCCGTTCTCGTACTCGTGTACGTAAAACGTGTACCGCTACGCTGTGGACGGGTACGATCTCCCGGCAAGCCGAGCGGCACGGCTTGCCGTGCCAGTGGGTAGTGTGCAGTGGGCAGTGGATAGCCGTTCGGGATCGGGATCGGAATCGGGATCGTTTTGACTTCGAACTCGAGACTTCGGACTCGGAACTCGGAATTTGACCTTATTAACCCTATTGACCTTGTTGAGGTTGCCTCGCAACCCCGGCTCATGAGGACATTCGCCCTCCAGCCTCTGCGTTCACTGTGACTCCGCGTGAGGTCTTTGCGGCAGTAGAACCCACGTAATCTTGCGGCGGTTTCTGAGAAACACGCCCTACCTTTTCGGATCTCCTCTTTCTCTCAGCCTTCTTCAACTTCTCAGTTGTCCTGCATAAAGCAGGCGTGCTATCTGCTCAGCAGTTGCACTCAGTCGCTCAAAAGCTCCGCTGGAAAGATTTCCAGGATCTATATCACCGTGAGCTGCCGGGAAAATAGCGGAGACTCCAACAGAGTGCAATTTGCCGTAATTCTCTCCCAATGCACCTGAAATGGCAATAACTGGAATTTGCAGGCTTTTGGCTATTTTAGCCACACCCACAGGTGTTTTGCCGCTGAGACTCTGGCCGTCGATCCGACCTTCGCCTGTAATAACAAGATCACAATCTTTCAGGCGTTCTCTTAAATCGATTGTTTCAGCAATAATTTCAACTCCGCTGCATAATGTTGCACCGCAAAAAGTGAGGAGCCCGAATCCGAGACCACCTGCTGCTCCGGCGCCGGGATAGTCCGCATAGTTACTGTTCAACTGTTCAGAGCAGATTTCGGCAAAATGTTTCATTGACTTATCCAATGATCGCACCATTTCCGGTGTAGCACCTTTTTGCGGACTGTAAACTGCTGCAGCTCCATTTGGCCCGAATAATGGATTATCAACATCACATGCAACAAGTAATTCGACATCCTTCAACTGCGGATCAATATTTGAAACATCAATTCGGCTCAGTCGTTTCAAAGCTTCGCCGCCCGGTGGCAGTTCACAACTATTAACGTCCAGAAACTTTACTCCAAGAGCTGATGCAAGTCCTGCTCCTCCATCATTCGTTGCACTTCCGCCGATACCGAGAATAACCTTGCGTGCACCGTTTTCAATAGCATGGCGAAGCAACAACCCTGCGCCATACGTTGAAGTCTTGAGAGGATTTAATTCTTCCGGTGCAAGCAACATCAGTCCGCTGGCTGCTGCCATTTCAACAACGGCAAGACGTCGTTTTTTATTTAATGCGTACGAAGCAGTTATCGGGCGCCCAAGGGGATCGATCGTTGTGATTTCCTGAATTGAAGCCCTGCACGATTTGGCAAGAGCATCAACTGTTCCCTCTCCTCCGTCTGCCATGGGAATAAGACGCAAGCGTGCGCCTGGAAATCCCTTTTTAAATCCCTGCCTTATGGCTTCAGTCGCCTCAACAGCACTTAAAGTCCCTTTGAATGAATCGGGAACAACGGCTATCATTGGTTTCCTGACAAATTCTGCATCAGGTTTATTCGTTAACTTTTTCACAGGCTGAACAATTTTTATAAAAATACCCTGCCATGCATATTTACACGGCAGGGTATTAAAGACTACAACTATTTGCTTATATTACTGAACGACGTTAGTGCGACCGGGTGCTACTGCACCGCCTATGCCATGAACATCGTAAGTGTTCCTACCCGATATCCAGGTGGCGTTGAGCACTCTGCTTCCACCGGTGCTGTCGAGAGTTCCGACCATTTTATTATTTCTGCTCGACACTTCAAACTGGGCATTATAAGTATATCTATCTTCACCGATCTCGATTCGATTAACTTTACCGAAACGACCTTCCATAACGAGACCGTTCGACAAAGTAAATGTCAGATACTGCCCTGTTTGGGTTACTGTGATGGACTTCACTCTAATTGCCGAATCGCTTGCCGTACCGCCGCTGTCAGAGCCACCGGAAACCTCTTCTGTATAAGCATAGGCAACTCTGATATTACCTGAACTGGGAAAATCCGCATTGCCAAAGCTGTTCACAGTAAACGACCATGCGCCGGAACCGTAGTTGATATTGCCGTTTCCGGCAGCCTGTGTGTTCCCGATGAGCAGACCATTGCCATCGTCAGTGTATATATATCCACCCGCTGTGATTTGGACAGAGCCTGCAATAACGCCGCCATGCAGTTTGCCTGAATAAGCACGTGTACCGAAAGAGTAAGTTCCAATAGTCTCTGAAACGCTGATTGTATTATACTCGTTTTCTTCACCGGAAACCGATGTAGAAGTGCCGCTGCTTGAGACGACCGTGCCGACGCGGTACGTGCCGGAGAAGTTCATGTCATCATATCTGTTACTCCATGATTCACCGGAGCTGGAGCTTGTCCACTCGCATCCGGCAAAAAGGAAGGAACAAAGGATTGATACTGTCAAAATTTTCGTGGCTGCTGAGCGCATGGGTTTTTTCTCCATCATTTGATTGAGTATTGATTATTTATTGTGCGAAAGTGCTTATTATAGTTTTTGTACTGGAAGAAATCAACATGAATGTACCAGCGCCGGGCGTGTTGTAGCACGCCCGGCAACAGTTCATTTTAGAAGGTCCAATCACCGTAATCAACTTCAACATCTATTTTGAAGAAGCCGGAGTTCCAGTCGTCAAGACCTTGTGGTTTCATTATGAGAGTGCCGGCAGGTTTTTCACCCAGCGAGACATCCTCAGCCTTTACAGTTTCCTCGTGGACTGCCGTCCAGACCGGGTCCGACAAGTTTTGCTTGTACTTCAGGATGTAGGATATTTCAATGCCGCGGACCAGCGCAGGATATGGGCAGACTACGAAGGGTTTGCCTTCTTCATCAAACTCCAGGCTCAATGTACTGTACGGTATTGCCACCTCCGGATCGAGCGGATCGCTTCCTGAGAGGAATTCTTCAAGGTCGCTCAGACCATCGCCGTCAGTGTCGACCTTGTGCGTGTCGGTACCAGTCAGGCGGATCTCAACAGCATCCGAGAGTCCATCACCATCGGTGTCGACACGGTTGGGGTCGGAGTCAAGTGCTCCGTCGGCGTATTCCTGCCAGATAAAGAGGTCCGGCTCATTCATATCGTATCCGCTCTTGTCAAGGTTGCCGAAGTGCTGATATTCCCATGCGTCCGGCAACAGATCGTTGTCGGTATCCTTGTCGCGGAGCGTGATGTTTTTCAGCTTTTTCGACTCAGGCACCACAATCGGCGGGAACGAGGTGTATAACGTCGGACCCTGCGCCGCGCCGTTATCGGCTATACCGCTCGTTTCCCAAACATCCAATATTCCGTTGTTGTTGGAATCCAGGAATGCGCGCACTGCATATTTGCCGGCAGGGAGCCCTTCAATCGTATACTTCCCTTTTCTGTACAGTTTCAGACGTCCATATATTTCTCCGGAGACGCCATAGCAACTTGTAGCAGAATCCGCCAATTTAAACGCCTCTACAATTATCGGCTTGGAGAACGACTTGTCTATCACCTGGAGCTTGTATCCGGCTGCGTACGGCTCAAGGAATGTTACGTCGATGGTACGTGTATCGTAGTATACATGCCCGGAGATGAAGTTGGTTCCTGATTCCGACAACAATTCACCATTGGCATTGCTATCGTTCATCGAACCAATCGGATTGCCGAAAGAGTCAACAACCTGGACTCCCACTGCTCCTGCGATGAAATTCGGGTGCGATGCAGGCACAGTCGCCATAATCTCCGTTTCACCGCCGTTGAACGTATGCACATCCGTTGTGACGTGTGCTTGCTCAGCTTTTCCGAAATACGAGATGTTGCCGGAAATCGAGTACACCTCACGTGCTGCCGGATCACCTGCCGCCATCTGGAATTCTCCTGTTATGGACTGGGCATTTATGGCAGTGGAGCGCACATGCTCCTTTATGGTGTATGTATACCTGCCATCAGGAAGGGCAAAGTACGCCCTGCTGTCGACCAGCTGAGGTGCCGCGGAGTAGTAGTACACCTCGTCGAGCACCTTGCCATGCCTCACGGGTAGAGGAACAACCTTGTTGTAGTATGTTTTACCGTCGTCCTTGCCTTTGATTGTGATCTGGGCTCCCTGGTTGCGGTAGTCCATTTCCCATTCAAAGTTCACAACATTTCCATACACCTTTTCAAGTTGTTTGGGGTATCGCACTGCCATCTTGCGTCTGGTGGCATTTGAGCCGAGGTCGAAGTTGACCGATCCTGATGCTACCTCTGCTGCACCGTCATAGACATAGTATTCGAACTCAGCCTTGGCTGCAGAACCGAAGTTGAGACCGTATATGCCCTTTGCCAGTAGATCGCCTTCGTGGATGTAAGTCCTGGGCTTTTCAATCTTGAGTTCCGCTGCCGATGTCGCGCCATTCCAAATCGTGACAGCATAGTAATCCGACAGCGGGTTATCACCGGCAGGCCATGAGAGGCGCGGATATCCAATCAGCTTATCAGTTATGGCGATATCTGCTTTTACAGAATCCCACGAAACTCTGACAGGGGAATTTACGGACAGCCCGCTGGGTTCCCCGGTGTCGAACTCTCCATTGCCGTTCAGGTCAAGGAATCCGAAGAATCTGTTGTAGCCGCCTCTCAGATGAGTGCCTGCTGCAACTATCGGATTTTGTACCGTGACGGGGAATGCAAATCCGTACTCGTAGTCAGCTGTATAGGTGGCACCTGTATATTGACCCCAGGAGATAATTGCTCCGGAAGCATACAGTAGTGCTATGCCACTCGTTCCCTCGTTGACGAACATGCCCATTTCTTCGTTGAACGGTGCAGCCGGGACTGTCACCGAATCCCCTCCTTCGAGCGTGTACGTAATAGATGCCGAGCCTGCAGTTATCAGTCCGTATGCCAGGTAGGACACCGGAGACTCCTGCCCGCTAAACAGTAATGTGCCGCCATCGCCGAGTATACCAATGTCGCCGCTGATATTCCTGTGCGTCGAGAGTCGCCCATCGTAGCTGCCGCCCATTGTTTCGCCGGCAGTATCCTCACTGTACGAGTACAGGATCAGGCTTTGGATATTAGTCTCCGGTCCGTCGTAATAGAACGTGAAACTTGTCGACGGCTGCGGATATGAATATGCCGAGTTCGGCAAAGTACCCGCCATGTATTCTTCGTAGTTCGTCCATCCGTCATTGTCAAAGTCAAGATGAGCATCGTAACGGTCTGGATTGAGTCCGTGCTCAACCTCCCAGGCATTGGGCATTCCATCGCCATCGTCATACATTTCACCGTAAGTCAGACTTGAATCATTATCACGGGAATAGTAATCGGAGTAACCGTCGCCATTTGTATCGGATGAATGCGGGTTGGTACCTGCGAGATACTCGTGGTAGTTGTCGAGTCCGTCGCCATCAGGATCTCCGTACTTGCCGTCATCGCCTTCGGCAGAATAGGGATCCAGTCCGTTTGCGATTTCCCACCAATCGGGCATACCGTCACCATCAGAGTCAAGAGCAAGATAATCTGCCCCCTTGCCCAGCCCATCCCACATTTCTACATCAATGTCTGCTACTGCCCTGCCAAGCGGCACCATGTCAGTGAAGAACGGAACGTGAGTATAGTTCTCCACGTCGTCCACAGACGTGCTTGCATCAGGGTGTCTTTGCAGAGTCGCCGAGACGGCGGTGTAGTAGACATTGCCGTAAGGATTAGCCGCATTTGGTATGAAGTCCGGTTCCACTTCTATCTCATCGCCCTGCTCCAGAGTCGGTATTGCGTCTTCGGTAAGTCTGCCGATATTCCCCAGGGAATAAGTCAGCCAATCGGAGTTTCTTCTCCATCTGTAGCCAAGCAGCTGGTAGACGGAATTGTACACCGGAACGAGCGTGCTTACATCCACAGGCGGGTAGCGCCTCAGATGGGCAACCGTGTTTTCAATGATCGGCACATGCAGATACGTCTTGTTGTACACCTGTGATCGGTGCACGGAATTGACCCACCATCCTATGCCGGGATATACAGACGAATCAGGTCTTCTAAGCCTTGGGTCATCAAAACCGAACGGCACTTCGTCTGTATCTGAACCTGGTATGAACGCATTCGGATCACGGTCAGGTGCCGGGATCACGTCAGGCAGGTTGTCGAATGTGTAGTGGAAGAGCAATTTCTGCGGGAATCTGCTCAATGCCGTTGCTATCGGAAGGTTTTCGGCTTCCCATGCGAAACGGTTATCATTGATTCTCGCTACATCGTCCTTGTCATAGCGCTTGTACATGTCTTCCTGTATCTGTGCCTGTGTGCGTACACGGTCCCAGATGCGGATTTCATCTTCCCAACCCTTGAAGTAATCGTAGAAGACCGGCTCCACATCATCTCCGATTGAAGTTGTCGGATTAGAGTCGGAAGCACCGACCACTATAGGTGCCGGCATGTAAAGGTATGTAGTACTCGTCACTCCCGTCTCAGGGTTGACAGTGCCTGCAATTGAGAAAGTGCCCGTACAGGGTTTGAGTCCGCAGGCGACAGATTTGATCTTGTTACCGTTTAAGTAAATGGTGAGAAGGTCGTTCTCTGAATCCATGATTACAGCAAGATGGTACCACGTGTTCGGGGAGATTCTGCCGTTTGAGGCAGTAGTCTCCGTCGAGAAGGTAGCCAGGGCGTCGTTGTCGAGTTCTGCCCTTATAAACCCGTTGTCAGTCAGGGATATCCTGAACGTCCTTCGTATGGCATAACCGCCATCATCCGGATTTTGCGGATCGACCGGTGCCATTACGGGGCGCTCGACAAGTGTCTGCCGACCTCTGCCGACAGGCTGCTCAGCACGGAACCACATTTCGACCGAGTAGGACGTCATGGTCCAATTGTCAAAGAAATATGGGTGCCTTGTCCTGCAGGATGAATTGCCATCGAGATACATCTCCTTGCGGGATCGCGGTGAATCGAAATCCAGAGGATCTGTCATGCCGCGATCAGCGTCTGCCGTAAGCTCAATGCGGTCAGGGATATTATCATTATCCGTATCATAGCCCTCGTTGAGTTCGAAGTCGAACATGTACGCCGGAGCTACTGCCATTCTACCCAGCATGGGCACAGGCCACCACCAGAGACCGTTCAGCCACAAGTCACCTGTGGTGTAGTAGTTGTTCACAACGGAGGATTGTCCGTCCGGTCCGACGAATGTCGTGTCTGTCATCCAGTACGGTGACGGATCGGTGTGCGACAGCACGTCGGATGCAAACATATTGAATGACTCATTGAAGTTATCGATACCATCCTGGTCGAGATCCGCAAATGGACACCCGGACAACCACGGTTTCTTCATAATGTCGTACGGTACCTGCTCAAACAGGTATGTAGGCTCGACTGCCTCTTCCGGATAGCTCGCAGGACTCCATTTCGCCATTGCCATAGGTACAGGATCCTGACCTTCTATGGTGCTTACGCGTGCAAGCGGCATTCCATATCTCGCCACCGGATCGCGCAGGGTGCTTCCGGGCAAACCGCCGAACAGCGGGTTCAAGCCGTGGAAGATTTCCCAGTAATCGTCCATGCCATCGCTGTCTGAATCGATGTTGCGGGGGTTGGTAGTCGGATAGAAGGGAGCCATGTCCTCAAGACTGGCACCTCCGCGCAGACTGTCAAGGTAAAAGTATAGAATTTCATCCTGTGGTATTGCATAATACGCAGGATCCCATGAAGCCGGTTGTAATCCATAATGGAATTCGGCAGGTTGCAGCAATTCGGCAAAAGCGGCGACTGCGTCATTATCGTCAACCAAAAGCACTTCGTACGCTTTTGCGAGCAAAGTCATATTGTCTGTTTCCGGCGGGATTGACTCACCGAACAGTGTTGTATATGCCTCATCAAGCGCCTGGAAACCATAGTGGAGTGCCGTCGGTCTTGGAGCAGGGAAGAAGAAGTCCGAAGGATCGTAAGGACGAAACATTCTGAACTCTTCGTATTGCGGGAAGTCCGGATTGGGTATCCTGTACTTCGGATCTGCAGGATCGTACCATTTATCATAGCGCCACCCATAAACAGCACCCGTAAGATATTCCTGGTAGTTCGGTATCCCATCACCGTCCGGATCGTCGTAGATGCCTCCATATATGAAAGTTCCAGCCGGTACGTCATTCGTGGACGCTTCAGAGTCGAGCGACATATCTGTCGTAACCAGCCCCATTGAATACTCCCATCCATCAGGTAGCCAGTCTCCATCGGTATCGACTGAACACGGGTTGAGATTCACGAATGTTGAGCCATCCAGATTGGGATCGACCAATACCGTTCCTCTGTATTCCAGGACGTCCTGGAGTCCATCGCCATCGGTGTCGATGTTCCATGGATCGCATGCTCAGCTCTTGTATGTCCAATCAGGACGCGGGTTGGGGAAATGACGCCTTCTGGCGGTAACGCCGTCCACAACAACTATTTCATCTGCATCACGGAAAGCTGTCGCTGTCGGGTTGGCGAATTTATCAATTGCAAACGGAAAATCAGGAAGCATTTCCTTGCCGAACGGGCTTCCATAGAGCATCCCCACTGGAACTGCATCAGGAGCGAATCCAAGTCTTGCCAGTTTGCTCTGTTCGGCGAGCTCCGGCACATTGAATGCCAGGGAAGGTCCTGAACCCGGTGTGGGATCCAGACCTACATAAAGCTCCCAGCCATCAGGCAAACCGTCGCCGTCAGTGTCATTGTCACACGGATCGGTCGTATATTGGAGCCAGTTATTTTTGTCAACCGCATTCACAACACCCATTTGTATCATGTACTCCGCTACGCGAAATTCCTCAAGGTTGGTAAAGTGAGGTCCGGCGGGTATGGAGGTGTTGAGACTGTTCTCATTCCATCCCAGCGTGGGGTTGAACGGCAGGGCTTCCTTGCCGGTCCAGAAAGTTTCGTTTATGTAGTCCTCTATATAAACGTTGAGGTGCTTGATGCCGTTGGGGTCCCCCACCATGACATCCATATCCGGGTTGCCGTTGGCACCGTTCGCATTGAAGCCGGT
>JAAZFF010000226.1 GCA_012511845.1 Lentisphaerota bacterium | reverse complement strand
TCCAATCGCCACACGTAAGCTAATCCCGAGCAGGCGCTCGGGGCTCCCAGGCTCGGTAACCACACAGCAGCTGCGGCGCGCTACGAAGAGCGTCGCCCTACCACCGATCACTGGCGCGGCTTGCAGGCGGACCGTTGAGCAGCGAAGGTAGGGCGCGTTTCTCTGCAAACCGCCGTGGCAGTTATGACGCAAGCGGGGCGCCAAGCCTTTCGGGCAGTGATCAGTAGACAGTGGACAGTGATCAGTTTCTTAGCAAGCGGGCACAGACAGAGATGTCCGTGCTACAGTTTGCGGCTCATGAGGACATTCGCCCTCCAGCCTTCTGAGCCAGCTCAGTCTCTGCGCCTTTGCATGATAATATCTGCGCTCACAAGGTTTATTTTTTAATTAATTTTAATAGATATTGATAATCCAATTTTTCAACTGCCAGTTTCCGAATCAAGGTATTATTTCCCTGTATTAAACGTTTAATTATTTAATATCACAATTCCACTCTATTGCACTATTGCAGATTTATCGAATTATATAAACGCCTCTTAGTGAGGCGCTTTATATTCGAATTTCTCTCCTTTGAGGGCACGCATTACAAACTCACCCCAGTACGGCGTGGGTTTATATTCCCAGTTTTCAAGCAGACAGGGTGAGGCAGAAGGATGGAAGCACCAGGCGGTCCAGTTGATCCTGTATTCCTGTATACAGCCGATCATGTTTGGAGCCCACACGTAGGGATCTGTCGCCTTGCTTTCCCAGGGCATTGCTTTTATCTGACAACCGACTTCACCCATAAGCAGTGGATACTTTTCAGCAGCATTAATGAAGTTCTTTTTCCAGGAACTCTTCCATGGATACACGTGAGTTTCGTACATGATTCCCTGACCGTTGGAAGAATCCTTCAAAGCATAGCCGTCAAGAATTCCGGAAAGATCGTATCCCCAATCCAAGCCGCTGGCGGACAGAAGATTACGAGCTCCAGTCGCGCGGACAGCATTTACAAGTCCCTGCATGCCGATTGATTTCATGGCATCGAGATTTTCCTGATTTTCTGAAAAAACCCCTTCTTTTTCCTCTGTTTTAGCAGCTATGTCACCACCATCACGCCATTCTTTCCAGGTTATTCCATGGGGTTCGTTGAGAAGTCCGAAAATCACTCCGGGGTGATCCTTGTATCTTGTTGCAACATCTTTCCAGAATGTTGCATGACGTCCGGATGCAGCACGATACTCGTGGAGATCAAGAACAACATAAACTCCTTTGCGTTGACAGATGGTAACTACTTTATCAACAAGCTCCCTGTAATTCTTGCCTTTATCTTTCTGCCACGGCCCATTGCCAAACCAGAATGTGCTCTTCAGGGCAAGTCGTATAACATTCGCACCCCATACCTCCGTTGATTCCTCAACTGATTTAAGAATGTTTTCTCCGCCAGCTGTCCATTCCATCGATGCTATGGCAACGCCCTGTAGCCATACTTCTTCTCCCGTTTTCATCGATACAAGACGGTTTCCTTTTACTTTAAGCGGTTCCGTTTTAATTCCTTCCGGTACAGGTAGTGTTACACTCCAGACTATGGCAGCAAATTCGGCAGCAGCTTTCTTGCGTGCTTCAGCCTCTTTCGCTGCCTTTATATCATCTGCCTTGATTGGTGTAATTACAATATCGTCTATATCAAGCTGACCTTTTTTCGCCTGGAAAAGACTTGGCATCAGAGCGAGAAACTTTGCCCCGTCAGGAACCAGACACATAAGTTCTCTTGTCTGCCAGCTCTCAGATGTGCCGTGGAAATTCGGTGCACCGGGAGCCCCTTTCACTGTTGCATGGTTGTCGTCTTTGAATTCCATCATTATGCGAGCATCAAACCAGCTCTGACCACCTCTTTCAACATCATTCCAGCGTACTTTAAAGGTCATTTTCAGGGCTTCCGTACCCGCCGGTATGGGAACTGGATGGTATATCATGAAATGTCCGCCGGGCTTCGTTGACGTTATTCTTAGAAACCTGTTTCCATCTTCAACAGGGTAGGAGATACCGTCTTTGGGTGTCGGCCAGTTTTCCGCTCCACCGGATTCATTTGATTTTTTGACATCGCCATTTGCAACAAGATTTTTTGGCGCTGCAGTTACTGTTGCGCCAAGCGTGAAAACAGCTATTAATAAAGAGGAAAAGACGAATCTTGACAATTTTGAGAGCATTTTGCTTCCTTTTGTTTGAATCGGATGAATTTTATTGCACAATTATTATAATAGAACACTCAAGTATACAGTATATTTTATAATTAAAGTACTTTATTCGTATTTTCGCATGAGATCCGGACAAGCAGGATCAGTTATTAGTGGGCAGTGGGCAGTGGGTAGCGCTCTCAATAGGGTCAGATAAGTCAGACAGGTCAGACAAGATGACGCCTGTTTGTAAACTGCTCAATTACTTTCGAGCGTTCATCAACCCAGCGTATGTGATCGGTTGCATAGCCTGCAGGAAATTCAACGACTGGCGCACCGCATGTTCCACAACATCCTCCGGCAACATCAAGCGGTGCATCACACGTCTGGCACTTGC
>JAAZFF010000021.1 GCA_012511845.1 Lentisphaerota bacterium | reverse complement strand
GAACACCAATTTTGATGAAATGACCGAACTGTCTTTATTGGGACATCGCTAAACTCCACATCTCACCCATCAAGCACTCTGCCTCACAGCACGCAAGCCAATCTGCTCCACTGACCACTCTCCTCAACCATTAACCAAAAAAGAAAATGGTGTCATCGTAACTTCCACGAGGTAAGGTGTTCTGAAGGTATTAAAAAGAGACGAAAGGCTAACTGCGGTAGTGCGAAAAGTAGATGGCTCAGCAGGGTAGGGCAGTACCGGAAAAGGCAGACAGCTTTATCTGTCGTATTATTTTTTATTTGTCTGACACCGTTCCCATTGTTTTGCATATTTTATGATAGTTGCAAAAGATGCAGCTACGGCAATTATAAGCCCGGGAATTCCATCAAGGAAACCGCCCTTAATGATATAACATCGGAAAAATCGGAAAGGTGCGTTGACAAGCATTCCGGCAATTATTTTATACTTCGGCCGGTTTCTGGAAAAACCGTCGGCACTGATAGTTGAGAATCTATTTAATGTGTTTACCTGATCGCTGATATTCTTATAAGTATAGTGATAGAGGGGTGCAGTAAGGCTCTTCATTTCTCCTTCGATCTCAATGCGTTCGTGTGGCTCAGTTCCCCCACATTTGCCTCGCTTGCGTCTGAAAAGACGAAGTTTGGAATCAGGGTACCAGTCACCATGCCGAATCCATCTGCCGAGGAACCAGACGAGTCTTGGAAATTCATAACCATTTACATCATCGGGAAATCCATTTTCTGCAAGCGTCTCAATTTCAATGCGCAAATCATCGGAAACTACTTCATCGGCATCGACAAAAAGAACCCATTCGCATGTTGCCAGGCTTTTTGCCACTGCCTTTTGTCCGATATAACCGAGCCATCTGTGCTCGTAAACTCGCTCAGTGTATTCTTTAACTATCGAGACTGTTTTATCTTTGCTGAAGCTGTCAACAACTATAATTTCATCAGCCCATGTAACGCTTTCCAGACATCGTCGTATATTCAGCTCTTCATTGCCGGTTATAATACATACACTTATTTGATTTTTTTTTGTGCGTTGTTTTTTCAATATAATCTCACTTTTATATAAAAACTATTGTCGATTTTACATGACCGCAAGCAGCTCTACAAGTTAAAACTGGTGATCCGGCAAGCCGGGCAGTAGCCAGTAGGCAGTGGGCAGATCTCTGGAGGGCGAATGTCCTCATGAGCCGTGGTTGCAAGGCAATCTCAATTGGGTCAATAGGGTCAGTCCAAAGACCGAAGTCAAAATCGATTCCTCGACCTGTGGTTGCTAAGAAGAAAGGTAAGGACGGCTCTCAGAGCGACCCGTTGTTTTTCGGCGCGCCCGGCTTGCCGAGAGATCGTACCCGTTCACAGCGGAGCGGTACACGTTATACGTACACGAGGATGAGAAGCTAAATGTTTACTACGACGAAATCGTGTGCGAGTACGAGAACGTGAACGAGAACGATTATGCCATCACGGAAGCAAAACCCGAGCAGGCGCTCAGGGATCCCAGGCATCACCACCCACGGCGGTTTACGGGGACGCTCACCCTCCAAACGGCGGTT
>JAAZFF010000225.1 GCA_012511845.1 Lentisphaerota bacterium | reverse complement strand
TGAAGGTATGATTATCGGCACTCCCAACTACCAGTCGCCCGAACAAATAGAATGTTCGCGTACCATAGATTTCCATGCCGACATGTATTCAACCGGTGCTCTTTTCTACGAGATGATTACCGGTGAAGCACCGTTCGGGGATGAAGAAGATCCGCTGATAGTCATGGACCTTCAGCGCGCAGGCACACTGCCCAATCCTCGTGAAGCGGATAAATCCATCAAACCCGGGTTTGTCTACGTGATGCAGAAGATGATGGCAAAAGATGCAAAGGACAGGTATACATGGTGGCAGGACGTTATCGAAGACCTCCAGCGAGTGCTCGACGGGCGTCCTCCGTATCCGCAGGACGGCGGTACGTACGCCCCGCCGCATAGCACAATAGGTATCATGCAGGGGGATGTTTCTCCCGAAACAGCAACCCCCAGAAGCATCCCCGTGCAAAGCGGACAGAAAAAAGTTGCAGCAATGCGCACAAGCTCTCAAGCCGTGAGCGACAGAATGAAACTCAGACCTCGCGGCACCGGATGCCTGGCACAAATCGGAGCTTTTATTTTTATTGTTGCCGCCCTCTGCCTGACTGTCATATTTACTGTAAAAAGACCGGTCGCAAAAGACAGCCGTCCTGAGGAAATAGAGGAGGTGGAAGAATACACTGAAGCTGATGTCGGGGAAACAATCGGGTATGACAATCTGGACTATACGACTGTACAGGAAACCCCCCAGGCAAAAACAGACGAGACACAATCGGAAGAGATGCCGGAAGTAAAAGCTGCCCCCCCTGCATTGAAAGAGGCTGTTGCTGATATTTACCGCATTTTTATGGATAAAAAATTCGTCGAAGCCAAAGCTTTCGCCCAAAAACGCCTTCTCCAGGCGCGCGACTCAGGTGCGTGCGACAAGGATCAGTGCGAAGCTATTGCAGGAGCTTTTGAAAACGCTGCGCTTTACGTTGATATTGTGGGCGACTCACTTATGCAAAGCTCTGCCACGCGTGAGATTTCAATCGGCGGCAACATTTTTAAACTTGCTTCAAAAATGTATGCGAACGGTTTTATAGTCGGCACAATCACCGGAGCCGATGGAGTTACACGAGAAAACTTCAATATCGATTTGTCCAAAATGACACCGTCGGAAATGTTTTACATAATGGAGTCCGGCGTTACACCGACAGATACCCAGTCCCTGCTGGCACTCGCATTTCTGTCGCTCAAGGCAAAAGAACCGCTTTACTTTAAAAACATCGTGGATCACCATAATCTCGAGGGGTTAAAACCTTTTATTGAACTATCCCGGGAAGAATGAAATATACAGCGTTATCAGCAATAATTATCGCGATTGCCCTCGCCGTATTAAACGTTACCCTCGGACCTCTTAACCAGGACGAGGGGTGGTACCTGCTGTCCGGCATAAATACAGCTGCCGGAATGATGCCTTACAAGGACTTCTTTTATCCGCAGGCTCCCGTGCTGCCGTATTTCCATGCATTCTTGTCGCCTGCATGGGCACCGTTCGGAGTATTGGGCGGACGGATCCTTACAATGATTACAGGGCTTGCCGCATCATGCTTCTGTGCCGGCTTTGCCTGGCGGATATCCGACAAGGGAATGC
>JAAZFF010000224.1 GCA_012511845.1 Lentisphaerota bacterium | reverse complement strand
ATGCTGTTGTGTGCAGTGTAAACTCAGCATTCAATGAATCGGCGAGGGAAAGCCCGATGTTTTTAATATCGTTCGAGGTTGTGGCACATATAACTTTTGACAAACCAGCCGTTCCGTGTTCCATTTGAACTTGTATTAACGCTATGCGAACAGCGTTGAGAACAGACTGCTGACTTGCTGCTTTTGCTGCTCCGCAGGAGCGTATCATAACCGGCAGACCGGAATCTGCCAACGCAAGGGTCAAATCAGAACCTTCCTCTACAAGAACAATATCTCTCATGTTCATGGAGAATGCCGATTTGTCAGCCAGGGCATACAGTGTTCCCAAAACTGTTGCGCCGACACGGTCGATACGGGAAGGCTGTATGCCGATCAGGGCACTCATACTGTCAATTCTGGCAGATGGAGTCGCAGCGGAGAGGACGAGAGAACGCTCCTCTTCCCGGCGAAGAACTTCGTATGATACGGTCATTTCTTCGATTGGCAGCGGGGCATCTTTTTCCATGAGATTATTGATCATTGCCTTAATCTCATCTTCATCAGCAGTGGGAAGGTTTGCAATCCTGAAAATTATATCAGATGAAGGAATCCCCAGTGTAACTGATTCAGAAACCCTGGACGATACGTCTTTTGAGTATTCGCTTACTGCTTTTGCAAAATCCTCCTCCTCAGGAAAATCACTTATATTCGGGATAGTTTTAAATTTGCCGGATGCTGTCATGGCTATGCTCTCGCGTGTTCGCTCCACGCGCGCCCATTCCATGATTTTTCCGTCGGATACGATAGCTGTACAATTGTCCATATAAGAAAGGTTTCTCTAACGCCTCAGAAGTTCTCCTTTTGAGAGGAATTAAATCGCATAAATTATGCCATAATTGAAGCTTAAAGACAAATTATTTAAGGAGAAAATCCATTATGTATTTCATGTGAAACAACTAGGCGGTTGGTGTGGGCTAAGGTGGCAGATATCTCACGTGAGCCGCAGAGAACGGTGGCAGATAAGTCAAAATTACTTTCGATTCTGCCGATCTGCAGCTGTTGAGCAAGGTAGGCGGCTCTCCGAGCTGTCCGTTGTTTTGCGGCGGTTTGCGGAGAAACACGCCCTACCTTCTAAGCAGGCGTGGACAGGCACGGACTGACATGGACAGGCACAGACAGGAATGTCTGTGCTACAGTCTGCGGCTCATGAGGACATTCGCCCTCCAGCACTCAGCAGGCTTCGACAACGATAACGGTAGCGATATCGATCCATTTCCTGATCGGCTACCTACTGCTCACTATCCACTAATCACTCTCTTGAGCTGCGGCATTTCTGTTTAAATAAATATTAAAATCGTTTATTGCATGGTTATGCTTGTTTTTGCTACAATTAGTGTACTGTTTAGTTGATGCTTATGACTTTATACAATTTGACATTGAGGATTTGTTTTATGGAAGGTTTAAATGAGTAAACGAACTGATGATCGTGTTTTCCGAATTGATCCTGACACGGCTCCATTCGGTTTGCGTAATAGTGTTGCCCGTGCTCTTGTGGAACATATGGTAGGTCTGCCCAAGTTGGACAATATTCTGCGAGAAGGCAGGAAGCTCAAGGAACAGGGCATTGATGCCTGTTGTTTCGCAGATTACATTCTTATGGGAATGGATGTTGAAACTGTCGTAAAAGAGGAGGATAAAGAGCTGATTCCCCGTGAAGGTCCGGTAATCGTGGTGTCGAACCATCCTTTCGGCGGAATAGAGGGTGTTGTATTGCTGAGCCTGCGTCGTAATCGGCGACCGGACAGCAAAGTTTTGGCGAATTACATGCTTCAGCTTATTCCTGAATTGAGAGAGCAATTTATACCTGTAAATCCCTTCGGAACGAAAGATGCCGCACGTGAGAATATAACACCTCTTGTTGAGGCTATGAAGTGGCTGAGAAGCGGTAATGTTCTAGGTGTTTTCCCTGCCGGTGAAGTTTCAAGCGTTGATCTGAAAAGCGGCAGAGTACGTGACCCTGCATGGTCGGTAACTGTTGCCGGTATTGCAAGGAAAACGAAAGCCACTGTTGTGCCGGTGTTCTTTGCCGGACGAAATCCAGCGATATTCCAGATTGCCGGATTGATTCATCCGCGACTGCGCACCATTATGCTGCCCTCCATGATGGATAATAAAAAACGCAGCAGTATAGAAGCTTATATCGGCACTCCGATAAAGCCATCCGAGTTTGCCCGATTCCCCACAGACGAAGAATTGATAAAGTATTTTCGACTGCGAACTTATGCCCAGGAAGGTCGAGTTCAGAAAAAAGCTGCCAAGCACAAACAATTACTGTCGCGTAGACGGGAAAAACAGGAAGAAAAAGCACTTGAAGATATCATCTCTGAAACGCCTGTTGAGCAGATAGAAAAGGAAATTGCAAAACTGCCGGAAGAAACGCTTCTGATAAAAGGTGAGCTTGATGTGTATCTTTCAAAGCTCCAGACCGATTCAGCCATCCTTCGGGAAATCGGCAGATTGCGCGAAATAACGTTCAGAGAAGTAGGTGAGGGGACAGGCAGAAAAACGGATATAGATGTTTTTGATTCGCACTATTATCATCTTTTCCTGTGGAATACAAAAACACGCCAAATTGTGGGAGCATATAGACTGGGACTTGCGGATGAGATCCAGAAGCAATTCGGTGCAGAGGGGCTTTATACAAATACGCTGTTCAAATTCGATGACAAGTTCTTAAATAAATTCCAGCCATGCGTAGAGCTGGGCCGTTCTTTTGTACGTCCTGAATTTCAGCGAACGTTTGCTCCCTTACTCTTCTTGTGGAAGGGCATTGGAGTTTTTATATCGAGAAATCCCAAGTACGCAAATCTTTTTGGACCTGTCAGCATTACGGCAGACTACAGGGATACGTCACGCAACATGATTTTGCGTTCACTCCGCCTTTCCAATTTCGCTGCCGAGTACGCCCGTTTTGTAAAGCCGAGAACGAAGCTGCGCAAATCAAAAACAAAGGAAGAATGGCAGAATCCGGTTTTCAACAGATTTATCGGCAATGTTGATGAAGTATCAAGAATAATTCAGGATATAGAAAGCGACAATAAAGGCGTTCCCATACTTATAAAACAATACCTTAAACTTGGCGGTAAAATTCTGGCATTTAATGTGGATCCTGACTTTAGCGATGTTCTGGACGGGCTGATACTTATCGATGTACGTGAAACCGATAGAAAAACACGTATTCGGTACATGGGGGAAGAAGCAGATAGAATATTCTGCGATTATCACAAACTCCCAACAGAAGCCAACAAGTAGTCCGGCACAGGGCGAGAGAGATGAGACGCAATAGTTTAAACAGGATAAACAGTTTCACAAAAAAAGGCCACAACAACTTTCCGCTTAGTGGAAATAAAGTGACATGTTCCATGAAAGAATTGCAAGTAAGCATACCTGGTTCAGATAAGTGGAACTGCCTTGCAGCTGAAAAATTGCAGGATCGGATGCGCGGTCTTCTTGGACGCATCGGTCTGAAGCATGGCACAACAATGTTGCTTGCTCCATGCAGTTCGGTACATACATTCGGCATGAAGTTTGCAATTGATGTAATCTTTCTTGATAAAGATAACAGAATTATAAAAGTAGCTCGCAATGTACCGAAAAATAGAATTGTATATGGCGGTATACGCGCCAAAAAAGTACTCGAGGCGGAATCAGGCTGGTTGCCCGATTTACCGCTTGGCATCAAGGTTGCCGGGCTGCAATAATGGTGGGCGATACTGGACTCGAACCAGTGACCCCTACCGTGTGAAGGTAGTGCTCTAACCAACTGAGCTAATCGCCCGCAGACAGATGAAATAGAAACACAAATATTGTTGCTCTGTCAATAGAAATTAAAATAGTGGGACTGGGACTCGGGACACTACCCACTATCTACTGCCCACTAACCACTGCCCGGCTTGCCGGGCTTGGCTTGCCGGGCGCACGTCGATTTGACCCTTTTCCCTGATATGTGGTATATTCTGCGCCCTTGAATGGAATCAAAACAGATGCTATTTCACACTGTAAAATTGAAAGTTACGCGATGCGATATGTAAGTACACGTGGTGGGGGTGAGCCCGCAAGTTTTAGCCAGGCCGTTATGACGGGGCTTGCCCGCGATGGCGGCTTGCTGCTGCCTGAAAGTTTTCCCGATATTTCTGCAGAACTTTCTTCATGGGTTGGGCTTTCGTATCAGGAGCTCGCTTTCGAGATTATGAGGTTTTATATCACCGACATGCCGGAGGAGGATCTTGAAGATATAATTAATCGCAGCTATTCAGTTTTTACCCATCCAGACGTAACTCCCGTAAAAGATATAGGTCCCATAAATATATTGGAGCTTTTTCACGGACCTACACTTGCTTTTAAAGACATTGCACTTCAGTTTTTGGGAAATCTTTTTGAATATTTTCTCTCAAAATCAGGGGAGAAACTTAATATTGTTGCTGCCACATCGGGAGATACCGGATCTGCCGCTATTTATGGAGTACGTAACCGCAAAGGTGTAAGAATCTTTGTTTTATATCCTTACGGCAGGGTCAGCCCCGTTCAGGAAATGCAAATGACATCAGTCACCGATGATAATGTGCATAATATTGCTCTGCAGGGGACTTTTGATGATGCCCAGCTTATAGTAAAGAAGCTTTTCGGCGATCTGGAGTATAAGGACAAATTCAATCTTGGTGCAGTTAATTCCATTAACTGGGCAAGGGTGCTGGCTCAGATCGTCTACTATTTTTACAGTGCCTTGCAGGTAATGGAAAAGTCCAAATCTGAAAGTGTTTCATTCAGTGTTCCCACAGGAAATTTCGGTGATATTTTCGCCGGATACGTTGCAGCACAGATGGGTCTGCCGATAAAGCATCTTTACCTTGCCACGAATGAAAACGATATACTGTCCCGCTTTTTTAATACAGGAACATATTCCATTGGCGAAGTGGTGTCAACGCTGAGTCCTTCGATGGATATCCAGGCAGCTTCAAATTTCGAACGCTGGCTGTATCTGCGGGCAGGACGTGATGCTGCAAAGCTTTCTGCCTGGATGAAAACGTTTTCTGAAAAAGGGCATCTTGAAATAACGCCGCTGGAAACAGGTGAAATAGATTCTCTTATCAAAGCAGGCAGTGCGAACACAGATGAAACGCTAAAAACAATACGTGATTTTTATAATTCGTCGGGCTACGTTCTCGATCCTCATTCTGCAGTTGGAGTTCATGTTGCGTTAAATGCCGGAAATGATGATTCTCCTGTGATATGCCTTGCAACGGCTCATCCGGCGAAGTTCCCTGATGCCGTAGACCGTGCCACGGGGAAACAGGGACTTGCAACAACACCGCAAATAGAAGCGCTTAAAGACCTGCCGTGTCGCAGGGAAATACTTCCGAACGATACCGATACTATAGCTGATTACATAGCGAAAACGATACGAAACGGCTAACCGCTGCCCACTGTCCATTGCCTACTGCCCGGCTTGCCGGGAGATCGTAAACGTTCACAGCGGAGCGGTACACGTTTTCCGTACACGAGCATGAGAAACTGGATGTTTACTGCACTGAAATCGTGTACGAAGTACGTGAATGCGAGCGAGAACGATTATGCCATCATGCAAGCCCCCCCCAGACTCAGCAGCCGTGATGCGAGTACGGAGCCTCGCGGTCCCAGTGCTCAGCAGACACGGACAGGTATGGACAGGCACAGACAGGAATGTCCGTGCTACAGTCTGCGGCACCCAAGAAAACTGCCTACTGCCCACTAACCACTGCCTACTGCCCGGCTTGCCGGGTTAGCGGCAACTGCCATTATTTCTCAGCAGCACGACGGACAGCAAAAGATCCTGCAGGTTTACACAGTCCGGCTTTAACAGGATCCTGAGCACCCTTCAGTCTGGAAATAATGTAAGAACCATAGAAAACAATTTCACTTCCTGACTCATGTTTGTAAATGATTTGCTTCTGGCTGCCGGCACGTCGACCATCAGCTGTGATAAATGCTGTTGTTTCAGAACGTGTTGTATCAGACAGGTTATATTTATTGGAAAAAAAGCTGATGAATTTTTCGTTGGAAATCATCTGCGTTTCGAATAAAATGTCCGCAATGGAGTTGTCGATAAATATATTGGTGACCTTCCCTGAGCTGTCGCCTGTTATTTCGACGAGATTTTCATGAGAAACTTTCCTGTTTCCGTTCTTGTCTTTGGAAATAAACAGGATGAGCTTACCATTTTGCTTATCTTTCTGCAGGATTTGCTCGAGTGTGTATGCAGCGTCTTCAACAGGCATTCCCGGATAAAGTCCTTTGAAAACAAATTCTGTTTTGGCTGCATTTTCGGCTCGCGATTTTACCTCATCAGAATCGAGTGCAATAATTTTGAGGCTGGAAGCAGCGTTTTCATTACCTTGCACAGCCGACATCTCATACCATTTTTTGGCATTTTCGATATCAGCACTTCCATCGGCACTGCTTTCGAGACTTATCGCATATCTAAGCTGTGCCTCAGCGTCACCGTTTTCAGCTGCTTTTGCATAAAGCCTTGCAGCGTTCGAAGGTGAGCGTGGAACACCGTATCCTCTATCGTAGAATTCTGCCAATTTCAAGATGCCTGCAATATTACCCTGATCTGAGGCAGCCCTGTACCAATTTGCAGCAATTATCGGATCCTCCTGTACACCTTTAGCGCTTTCATAAAGTCTTCCGAGAGCTGTCTGTGCGTATGAGTTACCAAGATTTGCCGCACTGTTGTACCAGGAATAAGCTGAATTATAATCAACTTGTACTCCAATTCCGTACTCATAGCAAGTCCCAAGATTATACTGGGCAATAGGCAGATCCTGCCTGGCTGCACGTTTATACCAGTCTACCGCTTTTTTTGCATCCTGTTCCAGACCGGCTCCAGTTTCATAACAAACAGCCAGATTATACTGTCCTTTAGCGTTTCCCTGCCGGGCGGAACGCACAAAATATTGTGCAGCTTTTTCAAGATCAGCTTCTGTTCCAATTCCCTCTGTGAAGTACACACCCAGCAGGTTCTGTGCGTCAGCATCTCCTCTTTCACTTGCTGAAAAAGCCCAGACGTAGGCTTTGTCGGGGCGTTTTCTTACACCATGACCCTCGCTGTACATTTTCGACAACCAATACTGCGCATTTGGATGGTGTTGCACGGCGGCAGCATAAAAAAGTTTTACTGCCTTTATATAATCAGGTGGCAGAGTCTCGACCCTGCCACAAACACCGTAAAATAATTTTCCAAGTTCTACTCTGTCATCGTTTGAACCTGTTTTCAGTATCATTTCATAGTCATCAGGTCCGTACGCCAGAGCAGAAATCATCATGAAGACAAATGCAAGGGTGACAGTTTTTCTTTTCATTGTGCTGCTCCTCCGCCGTTGTGTCCGGGCGGATGCGCCACTTTTGTTTTGGAATTATCTATTTTTAGCGAGGCATCTTTTCGATCCAGGCAGCAAATGATTTCATCCAATTTCTGAGAAAATCTTCACTGCCTTCGCCGATTGTGCCGTCGGAATTATAGAAATTATCTGTTATTTTGATGTATGCCTCAGGCTGATTCATCATTAATATATCAAGAAAAGTCACGCATGAACGCAGGTGGTTCTGTGCTAAAGCAGTTCCGATCGGACTGATTGAGGCGCCTATAACTGCTGCCGGTTTACCACTCCAGGAATTATCACCTGCAGGACGTGATGCGGTATCGAGGGCATTTTTCAGTACTCCTGGAATGGCACGATTATATTCGGGGGTCACAAAAAGAATAGCATCAGCTGCCCTGACATTTTCTTTGAAAAGTTTTGCTTCTGCCGGCATGTCGGCATCGAAGTCGTGGTTGTACATGGGCAGTGCAGCTATATCGAGAAAATTAAATTCAAGATTTTCAGGAGCAAGCTTTATCAGTGCCTTGGCAAACTGCATGTTGGTCGATTTCTTGCTGGTGCTACCCACGATAACGGCAACTTTATATATATTCATATATTCCCACTTTCCCTGGATGAAATTATTGTTTGTTATGATTTATAAAATGTTGTTGTTTTTAAGCAAATTAGAAGCAAACTTTATCGCAATTTTCATTAAAAGTCAAATTTTTGAAATTAGGAAAATCGACTTGTCGGACGTGCAGATACTGTGCCGGGATACAAGACATGAAAACTACACTTCCAGGATGAGGGAGATCAGTAATGAACATGAATAGATGCGATGGGCTGAGGTTACACTCAAGTTCACACAGGTGGTGTTTTGTTTTAACTTGAGTTTGTTGCAGTACAGGTAGTACAATGGGGTTATGAAAAAGGAGACTTCCCAGAAGCTGGTCGCCCTTGATGTGATGCCATTGTTATATCGAGGACATTTTGCATTTATTAACAGACCGAGAATGACTTCGAGCGGGATTAACACTTCCGCAATTTATATTTTTTCGACGCTTGTTCTTGACATGTTGCAGGATGCCGATACTTCACATATAGTTTTGGCAATGGATACATCGCCAACTTTCCGGCACGATAAATATCCTGAATACAAGGCACAACGTGATAAGCTGCCTGAAGATATAGCTGCATCGATCCCGATGGCGGAAGAGTTCGCAAAAGCTGTCAACATTCCCTTTCTCAAAGTAGATGGGTACGAAGCTGATGATTTAATGGGAACTCTCGCTGCAATGGGAGAGAAAGCGGGAATTGTGACATGGCTTGTTACACCGGATAAAGATATGGCGCAACTCGTTACGCCGACGACTCTCCTTTGTCGCCCCGGAACTAAAGGAACCAATGAGCTTTACGATGAAGAACGTGTGCGCAAGGAGTGGGGGTTGAAAGAGCCTTCACAGATGATTGATTTCCTGGGACTGTCCGGCGATGCATCTGATAATATACCTGGTATTCCAGGGGTTGGACCGAAGACGGCCTCGAAACTTCTTGCCGATTATGGAAGTCTCGATAATGTTATTGCCAATGCGGCAGATTTGAAAGGCAAATTGTCAGAACGCGTTGCAGAGAATGCAGATAAAGCAATAATTTCCCGCTGGCTTGCTGAAATCCGAAAAGATGTTCCCTTGAATGTTACAATTGAAGAGTTTGCGAAGTCCGAACCGGATCTTGAGGCTATACGGGAGTTTTGCGGGAAATATGAGCTGAGAACTGTTTTTAATAAAATTTTCCCGGGCGTTGAATTGTATTCTCAACCTGCAGCCGGCGAATCTGGTGAAAATATTGGAGAAACAGCAAAAGCAGGTGAACGTCGTGAGAAACTTCAAAGAGATGCAGTGGCAGGTAGAAGTGAAACCTCCGACACTGGTGAGGAAACAGAAATTCCCGGGTTCAGGCAGATAGGCGATGTGGCGCACAAGTATATCTTGTGCGATACGGAAGAGAAAGTTGACATGCTTGTTGACAGGCTGAAGCGAAGCACCAAGTTTGCTTTTGATACGGAAACAGCAGGTCTTGATCCGCGCAATGACAAGATCGTTGGGCTTTCGTTTGCCATAGTTCCGCACTCAGCTTATTATGTGCCGATAAATTATGCAGCTATCCTTGAAGAATCGGCTGATGTTGATTTGCTGCCTTTATTTTCATCAGAGCGACTGGGAAAATACGAATCTTCAGGCGAAGCTGAACCCGGGAAAATGGACTTGTTTTCTTTCAGCGGACTGGAAGTTGATGGAAGTACATCGACCATGGAACATCAGGCTGCCGAAGACGAAGAGAGAAAACAGAAGCAGGTTGTTGCTGAGCAGGGGGAAGATAAGGTTGATGAAGGATTTCTGGCAGCTGACAGGATAGCTGAAAAATTCGGAGCTGTTTTTGCTGATCCTTCTATCATGAAGATAGGTCATAATCTTAAATTCGATATGCACGTTTTGCGGAGCTGCGGTGTGGAGGTGGCAGGGTCTCTTGCTGACACAATGCTTGCCCACTATGTATTGGATTCTGTGGCACGTCATGGTATGGACCCGTTGGCAAGGGAATATCTTGCTTACGATCCCATCAGCATAAATACGTTGATAGGTGAACGCGGCAAAAATCAACTTACAATGGATCAGGTACCTGTCGATAAAATTGCTGATTATGCAGCAGAAGATGCAGATATTACAATTCAGCTCTACAATAAGCTTATTCCGTCAGTGCGTGATGCCGGAGCGGAAGATGCTTTTGAGAAGTGTGAAAATGAATTGATACCTGTGCTCCTTGATATGGAAACTGATGGAGTAAAGATTAATGTGGCAGCTTTGCACGAATACGGCATTGAACTTGCGGGGGAGATTTCAGAAATAGAACAGCGAGTCTACAAACTTTCAGGTCAGGAGTTTAATATAGCATCGAGCAAACAGCTGGGTGATATTTTGTTTGGTGTTCTTCGTTTGCCCAGCCGGGGCAAGACACCGAAAGGACAGTACTCAACAGGAGAAGAAGTGTTGCTCAATATAGTTGATGAGCACCCTGTAGTAAAAGAAGTTCTGGAGTACAGAACGTGCGCAAAACTTAAATCCACTTATGTTGATAAGCTTCCGAAATTTATAGACTCGAGAACCGGGCGTATCCATACGAGCTTCAATCAGGCGTTGACGGAAACTGGACGACTTTCGTCCGACAATCCCAACTTGCAGAATATACCGATACGCACAGAACGCGGCAGACGAATAAGAGAAACTTTTATTCCCGGCAAATCCGGGAATTTGCTGATTTCTGCTGACTACTCCCAGATAGAATTGCGCATGATGGCTTCCTTCAGCGGCGATGAATCGATGATACACGCATTTGAAAATGATGCAGATATTCATCTGGAAACAGCATCACGTGTTTTTAATGTGCCACTGGTAGAGGTAACACGCGAAATGCGGTCAGAATGCAAAATGGTTAACTTCGGAATAATATATGGGATCTCCGCATTCGGTCTGGCGCAGCGACTAGGCACTACAAGATCGCGTGCCGATGAGCTTATTAAAACGTATTTCGAACTTTATCCCAGTGTGAAACGTTATATGGAAACGACAGTGAGAGAGGCGAGAGATAAGGGTTATGTTACAACAATTATGGGACGCAGGCGTCCGTTACGTGATATTAATTCACGAAATGCCATGTTGCGCTCGGGAGCTGAGAGGGTTGCCATAAATACGCCTGTCCAGGGCAGTGCTGCCGATTTGATAAAATTGGCGATGGTAGCCGTGCATAAAGAGCTGGCAAAGAGAAAGTTGCAGACCAGACTTATTCTGCAGGTTCATGACGAGCTGGTGTTTGATGCACCGGAAGACGAGGTTGAGGAGGTTTCAGAAATGGTCAAGTCTTGCATGACAAGTGTAATGGAGTTGAAAGTACCTTTAAAAGTAGACATCGGAACTGGAACAAATTGGCTTGAAGCTCTTTAATGTTTCCAGTTGTCTGACTTTGTGATTTTAAAAAGGAAGAGAAAAATGAAAATAATTGAACCGCATATTCATATGTATTCGCGTACGACTGATGATTATCAGAGAATGTACGAAGCAGGCATAAGGGCTTGTGTGGAGCCATCATTTTGGCTGGGGAGTCACAGGCGTTATGCAGGTACTTTTTTTGACTATTTCAATAATGTTCTGGAATTTGAGCATACACGTTCACAACGTTTCGGCTTAGATCATTTTGGTGCGATAGCGTACAACCCCAAAGAAGCCGGAAACAGGAAACTTGTTGATGAAGTTCTTGAAGGAATAGGTGAATACCTCGATCATCCGCGTTGTGTAGCGATGGGAGAAATAGGTTTCGATACTTTGACAGAAGACGAGTATTACTGCTTTACCCGTCAACTGCAGATTGCCAAAGATCGCGGCATGCCTGTAATAATTCACATTTCGCATACACGCAAGCCGGAGTGCCTCGACTGGGTGTTGCGCGGATTTAAGGAAGTAAAACCTGATGAGCGCATGATCTATCTGGATCATAATACAGAGGACACTATTGGCAGGGCATTAGCAGAGACGGAATGCTGGTGCGGGCTGACTGTCTATCCAATTTCGAAACTTGATCCTGCACGAGCAAGTTCGATTATCAAACAGTATGGAGCGGATAGAATACTCGTCAGCGGTTCAGCGGATTGGGGAATCTCTGATCCGGTCAGCATGGTAAATGTAATTGAGCAGATGAGGGCAGACGGGCATTCTGAAGAGATATTGCAGAAGATCGCTTTTGAAAATCCAAATACATTTTATAGTCAGTCTCCAAAGTGGAAACCGCAACTTGATCTTGTGCCGTTGCCTATCGAATTGAGGCAACCATAACTCTGTGAGTAATAAAATGAAGAGATTAATTCCCTGGGCGCAGTTTTTTCGTTTACCGAATCTTCCCACAGCACCCGGTGACGCAGTGGCAGGAGCCGCAATCTGTATGGCAGTTTCGCTCGAAAATGCAAAGCCGGGAGCAACGGGAATTGCTATAGGTGCCGGATTGGCAGCGCTTTTCCTCTACATGTTTGGTCTGGCTGACAACGATATTTCCGGATATAAGAGCGACATAACTTACGCTCCTCACCGTCCACTCGTTGCGGGCAGTATAACTTTGAGCCACGCGCTGCTTGCACGTCTTGCCTGTTTGTTGTTCGTAGCAGCTATTGGTTTTATATGCGGAATGCCGATAGAGTGGTGGAGCGTAGTTTTTCTCTTTTTCATCTCGATAACGCTTTATAACCGGCTAAAAGACAAGTATCGGAT
>JAAZFF010000223.1 GCA_012511845.1 Lentisphaerota bacterium | reverse complement strand
TTGCACTTGTAATATTTCGCCATTCAAATGTACCGAAGAATGAATCCATGTGATTGGGGAGAAGTATGACTTTACTCTTCGGCAGCATCGCTTCAAGGCGAAACACATCAACAGGCTCGCATGCAATTCTAAGACTGGGCATTACAGGAATATCCCAGCCGGGACGGTACGTAGCACCGAGTTTCAGGCTCAATGTCGGATCAAACGCATAATACATGTTAAACGTCAGCGGGATACCGAATGCAGGCTCTGTGATGTCGGAGAAAATACCGGGCATGGCACGGAACTCTGTTGACCATCCATTGACAAAACGCCACCAAACTCCTAAATCAATTCCTGCATCGAGAAGGCAGTCAGGTATGGCTTTCATGCCAGGATTATCTATAAAATATATACCGTGTGCAACCGCCCAGGCATCAATTGAACCCCAGAGGAAATTATCAAACCTGAAAAGCCGATATTCTAAATTTGCCTCTACCATATCAGTCATGCCGAAAGAACCAAACTCGGTATCCTTTGTATACATCACACCAAAAGTGTATACAGGATGCCGATCAGCATCAAGATGTTGTGAATACAAATCCTGAAAATCCGGAACAAACCCCTCCATCTCACCAAAGGTACCATATTCGGGAGACTCTTCTGCATAAGACAGTGTACGCTGCGGATGTTCGTATTCTCTTTGCGGAGATGGTCCAATATACCTCCGGGTCGGCTGAGACGGTTGTCCAACCTGGCGAGTACGTTCTTGAGGCTGTACAGCAGCCGGACGATACACCGGCTGGGGTGCAGGCTGGACAACCTGCTGGGGTGCAGGATAGGAACGCGGCTGAGATGCAGGAGCCGGACGATACGCCGGCCGAGGTGCAGGCTGGACAACCTGCCGTGTTTCCCGGTGGGGGCGTGCCTGCGGCTGTCCCCTGGGCATATCAATTACAGTAGCCGGAGGGGGATCTTCCCATGTTGCTCCGTAAGCAACAAAGGTGGTAACGAATAGTGCCAAAGCAAGTTTTGCGATATCTGTGGCTGTCATTGATAATTCTTTCTTTGTAAATAGTTAGTTTTAATTTTATTTAAATTGGGTTTTAGCGATAGTCTCTCTCACGGATACTGTCCGGGGGAAAATCAGTCAACCATCCGGCTATTGAGATCTTGTAATCATCTTTTTCGGGAGAGCCATCCCTTCTCTCTCCGTGTCCGGGCTCAACACTCAGATACAATCTAATAGCCATACAATCCCACTTATGTTGGATCCACGAGCCGATTTCTTCTACCTGCGAGCCTTCAAATTCATAACGTCCGAAAACATTTATCGACCATGGCTGATTGATACGCCAGGTCAGGTTACCCAGCAACAGGCTGCTGTTATCATTACGATACCTGAACTCTACATCAGTATTAAACACGTTATGCCATGCCATGAGCCGAATCGAGGCGCTTTCGAGTTCCGACTCCTGGGCATCGTACCAGCTTTCAAAGTCAAAGCGCATCCACGTATTCGGGCGATACCTGGTTTCAAAATACAGCCTGTCGATGTTATCGAACCCCTCTTCGGGATCCAGGTTTATTTCTGCAAAGAAATTCATGTATAAACGCTCGTATATGCGCGAACTTTCCTGCTGCCGGACCTGCCATCTGTTGCGAACGCCCAGCCGTACAAAATGCTGTTTATTAATAGAATCTACATCATCAAACTGATATAACTCATCGGGTAATATATTCGGCTCGGGTATAAAGGTATAGTTGGCATATGGTTCTACAATATGTCGCCATATATTCCCGGATTCATCTCGCCAATGGCCGAATGCCTTGAGAGAAGCCTCCATGCCGAATTCCAAAACAGATCGAAAATCAGACCCATCCTCATATTCCAAAGTTTCATTCGTAGTGCTGTATACGCTCTCTACATCGCCATATTCATTTGTTGTAATGATTTCAGAAGTTGTCGACTGTGTTATTTTATCCAGTGTTTTACTGTAATATGTAGCTCGATAACCGGCTCGTGGATTCAAGTTGAGAAAACCGAAGAACTTCATCGGCTTTGACATTGTAGTCAGAGAATCGAACCTTACGCTGCTGTAAGATTCCGGCATCGGATTGTATCGCTCATCATATTCCTTATTCAAATATCCGAGTGCTGATTTATTTTCAATATAAAATCCTGTATTTCCGATTTCTAGAGAATTAAGGTTAAACCACGCTTCCGGGAGACGTTCAACTTGAGTATAAAAGTCATTCAAACGGAATCTGGTTAAAAGACTGGCACTGTATATATCACCAAGGTGTGTGAAAGATATGTAGTTATCGGGTTGGTTCATGTTTCGAAATTCACGTCTGAAAAAATCATGCATGAACAAATCATCGCTAACATATATTGCCTGCATAAGAAGCTGATCTCTGTATGTGGCATTCCAATCATGATTGAATCTGAGTCGATACCTGTCAGTATCTTCAATACCTATCGGCGGCTTGTCGTCATCAGCAAAGTACGCAGAAAACCAGCCCTCCCCGAAGTCGCGAGTTTCCCAATTAAGCCTTTCTCCGTATGCTATGCCGCGCTTCGTACGGTAGTCAAGACTCGTCCGTGAATCCAGATAATTCTCATTAACTTTATCACGTATAATCGGGAACTTGTAAGTACTCAACAGATACACTCCCCATGAGCTTTGATAACCCGGCTCAAATCTGAATCCATAATGTCTGCTGAGATCTTTCCAGAAATATGGAAAGTAAAATAAGGGAACTCCAAAAAATCTCGGAACACCTCCCCATGCTGTAACGTCATCTCCGGAGCGAACACGAGCGCGCCTGGTACTCATCTGCCAATGGAAGCGCCCCGGTTCATTAGTACACGTTGTTATCGTCGCATTATGAACTTCATAAGTATCTTTCTTCGAAATTGTTCCGGTCTCAGCCAGAACACGAAACGGGCTTGTATAAATATCTATAGTCTCTATCTTCCCCGCTAAGTCCCTTATATTTATATCAAGGGCGCTTCCTCGCCAAATACTCCCATCATCACTTACGAGAACGACCTGCCCCAGAGCCTGGGCATCTCCGGTTTTTTGATTATAACGGATTCTATCTGATCTGAGCTCTACATCCTTGTACTTTATCGCTACGTTCCCTGCAAAAGTAACCCAGCCTGAGTCAAGCTCATACTCTGCCCTGTCTGCCTGAATCCTCGTTGCCTCATTGCCCGTACCGTACGTTGTAATTGCACGTGGCAGCTTCCCTGCAATGTCCCTGGCATCCACCTTTGCAGATAATGCTAAAACTATAAGCAGCAAGCAACCAAAAAGGCGTTTATTATATTTTACTGTTTTCAAAGGATATACTCTTTGTTTGAATTTTATTACAGATCACACATTAAACAGATATTTAACTACATCACCATCAGAAATCACGTAATCCCTGCCCTCCATACGTGCCAATCCGAGAGATTTACAGTTCTGTTCGCCGCCATGAGCGATATATTCGCCATACGGTATAACTTCAGCACGAATAAATCCACGTTCAAAATCGCTGTGAATTACCCCCGCCGCCTTTGCCGCCTTGCAGCCACGACGAATCGTCCATGCATGAATCTCCCTGGGGCCGATCGTAAAGAAACTGATCATGCCCAATGCCTTGTAACCAGCAGATATTATTGTATCAAGCCCACTTTTATCAATACCGTAGGATGACAAAAATTCTGTACGTTCTGCATCAGGCAATCCTGCCATATCCTCTTCAATCTTCGCACAGATTCTAACACACTCTTCTCCGCGAGAAGCAGCATATTCGCGCAAGGCAAGAGTTTCCCTGTTGTCCTCCGACACATTATCTTCACCTACATTTGCAACGAATATTGTATGCTTGTCAGTCAAAAAGCGCATCTCCCTGAATATAATCTTCAGCTCTGGAGAGTCGTGCCTGGGATATGTTCTAACAGGGTTGCCATCCATCACATGTTTTAGCAACTCGCCAAGAACTTCCAACTTCGTTTGCGCATCTTTATCAAAACGTGCCATCTTGCCAACTCTTTCCATGCGTCTTTCAATGCTTTCCAGATCAGCAAGCAGAAGCTCGTTTTCAATTATATGAACATCACGCAGGGGATCAACTGTGCCTTCCACATGTACTACATCGGGGTCATCAAAACAGCGAACAACATGCAAAATGGCATCAGCCTCACGTATGTTGGCGAGAAACTTGTTTCCAAGTCCCTCCCCCCTGCTGGCACCGCGAACTAGCCCGGCTATATCAGAAAACTCAACGAGGGCATTTACCATGCGCTCCGGTCTGGTTACCTGCGCCAGTTTCGAAAGTCGCTCATCAGGAACCGGCACAAGAGCCATGTTAGGCTCTATAGTGCAAAACGGATAATTTTCTGATGCTGCGTTCTGTGCTCTTGTTAAAGCGTTAAAAAGTGTTGATTTGCCGACGTTTGGGAGTCCGACTATTCCAATACTGAGACCCATTGATGCTCCTTAATACAAATTGAACGGTATATTACCGAATCGAGCCGTTTTTGAAAAGAAAGAACTATAAACATCGTGAATTATTTACACCCGGAACGCCTTACCCCAGTGCCCTGTTTCCGGCGCCAATTACCAGGGACTCGGAACGACCTATTGACCTTATTGAGATTATTGAGGTTGCCTTGCAACCACGGCTCATGAGGACATTCGCCCTCCAGCCTCTGTGTCTCTCTGCGTGAGACATCTGCGCCTCCGGAGCTTTTCTCGAGGTTCGTTCTCCCGCCATTTTCTCCATTGCCCTATTTCATTAAAAAACCTATCATAATCACGCTGTATCGTATCAATAAAGCATAATTGCTATAGATTGACGAAAAAAGAAGCTTTTCCAGCTCCATCTCAACTCTTAATTTAACCCACATTTTCAAGTTATGTCTCAATCCCCATATACAAAACGTCAGCAGTTTATAGCTCTTATAACCACTGCAGGAGCAATGCTCTTCTTTGCCATAACAACTGTTCTTCTACCTCCGGCGATTAAACGAATCGCAGCAGATTTGGTCCTTGAAATTCCACAGCTGACGCGCGTTATAACAACGCAGTTTATCGCATTCTTCTTCGCCGCACTTCTTGCAGGAGCTTTAAGTGATCGCTGGGGCAAGCTTCTCATGTTGCGCTACAGCACAATGCTAATAATCCTGGGCACTGCCCTGTGGGGTGTTACCCAGCATATAGTTACAGCACATTTTGCTGCCGTCCTTATGGGACTTGGCGGCGGCACTCTTCAGAATCAGGGAACGGCATTCCTGAGTGATCTGTTCAGCCATCGACGCAAAGCTGTTTTAAACTTCATTCAAGTAGCATTTTGTGCAGGTGCAGCTGCCACACCTGCACTGATGGCGGCACTCCTGCCCCATGGAGTTTCGTGGCGTATATTCTATTTTGCCACCGCCGCACTGGGATTATTTGTTTTTATTCCGTACCTTCTTCTCCCCAACTATAAAGATTTGACAAGTTCCGGACTGAAATGTACCGCAAAACCAGACGCACACCCGGTTCGAAAACTTTCTCTCTGGCTCCTGGCTATAGCACTGTTCGGCTATGTAATGACAGAATCAGGTCTAAACGTTGGAGCCACCCTTTATCTGCTGGAGCATCTTGCCACACCGGAAAGATGGGCGATGCTCGGCGTAACAATTTTCTGGGTCGGTGTTCTGATAGGCAGAATGCTGGGAACAGTTTTACCAGAGAGGATCCCTACCATTCCATTTCTGCTTGCCCTGAGCTTTGCAAGTTTTATCTTGGTAGCCCTTCAGGGAATTGTTTCTGATTGGCGATACAGTCTGATGCTATTCGGATTGAGCGGCTTGACATTTGCTACCATATGGCCGTTGATTGTGGCACTCACTGCCGCTCGTCACCCGGAACAAAGCGGTAGTGCCGTAGGCTTTGTAATCGCTGCAGGTTCTCTGGGAATAATCGCCGCTCCCATACTTCTTGAGAATTTGCAACAGGTAAACAAACTGGCACTCTTCTACCCCATCCTGTCAATCGGACTTCTTGCTACATTACTTGCAGCATTCAAAAAAACATCGACTTAGCAAACTGCCGTGGCAAGGTCCGGCGAGCCGGGCAGTGATCAGTGGGCAGTAGGCAGTTTGCTAAGCCCGTGCGGGATTTCTCTGGCGACAAGCTGAGCAGAATGTTCACATAATAGCAGTCGAACAAACGGCGACCCTGTCCGGATTATTCTTCGCTGTCCCTGTTGATATTGCAATTTGCCGCTTGCAGTGAGTGCAATAGAATTGATTGACGATCCGAGGGTAACGTGGTAACATGCGACCATGATTTTCGAATGGGATCAACGGAAGGCTCAACACAATTTGCGAAAGCACGGCGTGTCCTTTCACGAGGGCGCGACAGTCCTTGCCGATCCCCTTGCGATCACATATCACGATCCAGACCACTCAGTGTCAGAGCAGCGGTTTGTGACCGTGAGTTTGTCTCAGGCGGGACGAGTGCTTGTTGTTGCGCACACAGACCGCGGGGAGAACATCCGAATCATCAGCGCACGATGCACGACAAAGCGGGAGCAAAGGTATTATGAAGAAAACGAATAGCAGAGAAAAAGATGACGATTTGCGCCCTGAGTACGACCTCTCTACACTCAAAGGAGGCGTGCGAGGAAAGTACGCAAAGCAATTCAGGGAGGGCACGAATCTTGTGCGCCTTTCGCCTGATGTTGCCGCCTATTTTCCCACTGAGGAATCGGTCAATTCGGCATTACGTTCCTTGGTAAAGATCGCCTCTACAAAGATCAACCATGTTCATTGAGTTCTCGAAATATACGGCGAACAAAGCGATGGGAGCAACGGAATACCGCTGCCTCACCGATGATGTTGAACTCAATGATAACTGTGTGGTCTGTTGCAACTGGATACCAAATGACATGGGGATAATCTCCAACAATCGGTGGCACCCAACGGCGCTAACTGTGCCGTTGATGCGCGTTGCCGTTCGCATTTGCAATTTACGGAACAAATAGCCAATCAAATAAAGACATGAGAGCCTGTTTCTATACACATTTTGCACTTGTCCTTGGAATCGCACTGCCAGCGTGCTTCGACGGCTTCGAACAACTCCCCTTCTTTATTCAGTGCATAGCGGCTGTGTCAACAGTCTCGCTGGCCATTTCATGGGCGTTCCCGGTTTTACTTTTCTTTTTGACTCTCCGCAGAAAGAATAAGTGGGGTCTTGCGGTGGTTCCAATTGATATTCTCCTTGTCTGGATCCATTTTAAGGCGGTCATGCCGCTTGTGTCGTGAAGGTCATGGTTGGTATCTTCTCGGATGCAATTTGCGTTTTTTGATTTAACTGGACTTTGATTCTGGTGCCATGTAAGATCACTGCCGTCAAATTAACTTTTCGAAATCTCGTGCGAGGGTACCTGAAAGTGAAGCGTTCTGAAATAAATGCCGTTGTTGCTGAGGCTAAAAGCGCTTTCGAGCGCCATGGTTGGACATTGCCGCCAAATCCCAAGTGGGATGTAACGGATTTTGGACTTGGAGATTTTTCAAAATTCGGTCTTTTGCTTGTGAACCTTGCGGAACAGCCGGAGTACTGCGAAAAGCTCATGTATGTGCGACACCGGCAGGTAACGCCCCGACATTTCCATCGTGCAAAAAAAGAAGACATTATCTGTCGCTGGGGCAGACTCGCCATAGAGCTGCCTTCCGAGAAAAGTCAGCGCCTGCAAATTAACGGAGAGTGGAGAGAAGTCTCCCCCAATGAAACGATAATCCTGAAAGCAGGAGAACGCATTACACTTACACGTGACGTCCTGCATGCATTCTGGGCTGATTCTGAATACGCTATTGTCGGAGAGGTTTCTACCGCAAATGATGATGTAAACGATAATTTTTTCGAAAATCAGCTCGTTGGCAGATTCAGCGAAATTGAAGAAGATGAACCGGAAACAGTAATCCTGATTGGTGAAACTTAATGAAACGAAAAGGAATAACCGCAGCAGGAAACTGGATTGTTGACAGGGTCAAGCAGGTAGACTGCCTTCCCGGGCGCGGTATGCTCGCCAACATAAAAAGTGTAAGCTTCAGTCCCGGAGGTGCACCGGCAAATGTGCTTTATGATTTATCACGACTCGGGGCAGAGTTTCCGCTTGCGGGCATGGGAGTGGTTGGTAACGACGATGACGGGCAGTATATAAAGCACACTTTCGAAGCCCTTGGAGTAGATATTACAGGTCTGGTGTCAGACAATGCAGCACCCACTTCTTTCACGGATGTTATGAATGATGACTCAAGCGGTGACCGTGTTTTTTATCATCACCGCGGTGCAAACGCTCTTTTTTGTGAAAAACATGTAGATTTAGATCGCCTGCAGTGTCGTATTTTTCATCTTGGTTACCTGCTGTTGCTCGACGCACTCGATCAACCGGATACTGCGTACGGAACTGCAGCTGCCAAATTGCTTGATAAAATTCAGAAACAGGGAATTCTTACGAGTGTCGATGTAGTCAGCGAAGAAGGAACAAGGTTTACTGACATTGTACCGCCCTCGCTTAAATATGTGGACTATCTGATAGTTAATGAAATTGAAGCCAGCCGTGCTGCAGGGCTTGAAGCACGCGATGCATCTGGCAATCTTGATGCAGGAATGCTTGTTGAAGCTGTGGAGCGCTTGTACAAATTCGGTAAAATGAAACTTGTTGCAGTCCACATGCCGGAAGGGGCATATATACGCAAGCAATCAGGAAAACGTTTCTCAGTAGGCTCACTAGCCCTGCCCGACTCTTTTATAGCCGGTGCAGTTGGTGCAGGTGATGCTTTTTGTGCTGGGATGCTTTATGGTCTTCATGAAGGCTGGACAAGCGTGGATGCGGCAAAACTGGGAAGCTGCTGTGCTGCTGCAAGTTTATCTCACCCCGGTGCCTCCGAGGGCATTCTACCCCTGGCGGAAACGATGAAACTTGAAGCAAGGTTCGGATTGCGACCTGCGCCGATAAATGTTTAAAAGCTGGAAAATGAGTAAAGTCTTTGTAGGATTCGGATTTGGAGCTATTCAAGCCGGACTTTTTCTGAAAGAAGCCGGGAACTCCGGGAATTTTGACCGACTCATTGTTTCAGAAATATCACCTTCCATTGTTGAAAACATACGTGCCAACAAAGGATTTTATGGGTTAAACATTGCAACGGATGAGGGGATAGAC
>JAAZFF010000222.1 GCA_012511845.1 Lentisphaerota bacterium | reverse complement strand
TTATTATAATGATCAATATCTGTGCACGTCTTCCCCAATCATTTCAGGAAACGATATATGGCTTTATACCGGCAGGCGGACAATCTGCAAGATTTAACTTCTTCCACCTTCTGCTGCTTCTGGCACTTGCGTTTGTCGTTTTTGCAGGTACAATCGCACTGACTCAGGGAATGCGCCGCATACCAATACATACTGCACGACGCTCAGTAGGAAACAGGGCAGTCGGCGGACAGAATACGTACATGCCGCTTCGTGTCAACTTTACAGGCGTTATGCCCATAATATTTGCCGGACCGATATTGCAGGCAAGCGGATGGCTTCTGTTCAGGATCGGATTCGGAAAAAGTAACGCGATTCTGAAGTTTCTTGGAGATCTCGGCAGTTCATTACAGACAGGTGTAGCGAACTCTTATATGCTGTTTTATGCTATTCTGATTATATTCTTCTCGTTCTTCTGGGTTGCCACCCAGTTTAATGCAGTAAGGATAGCTGACGAACTTAAAGGCTCAAATTCATATGTACCCGGAATCAGGCCCGGTATGCCGACGGCTGAGTTCCTGGACACAACTATGACACGTGTTACTTTTATCGGAGCAATCGGACTAGTTATCATCGCCGTACTGCCTACACTCCTATATCGTGAAATTAAAATTCCTTACGGAATGGCAAGTTTCTTTGGTGGAACCTCGCTTCTGATTATAGTAGGCGTGGCTTTAGATACTTTACGGCAAGTTGAGTCATATCTTGTTATGCGCAATTACGACGGTTTCCTGAAACATGGACGCCTGCGCGGACGAGGTCGCAGATAACCTGTTTTAAGACATACATTTTATAAATTCTAAAGCAGCTTTTCCTTTCTAATAATAGAAAAGAAAAGCTGCTTTGTTTATTTTGTTGCCTTTTATTGCAGTATCAACATATAATTGTTATTGTTCTTTAAGTTAAACGACACTATTGCATAGTTCGTTTTTACGTATTAAACAAGAATATTGGAGGTACTCAAAATGTATAAAAATAAAATTGCATGTTTTATTCTGGTGATTGCTGCAGCGATGACGCTGACTATGGAAGAAGCTTCCGCACAGCAGTTCGACAACAATATGGTCTTTAATATAAGCGGACTGTATATGCGGGCAAAAGATACCGACATGTATTATGATTTTGCCGGTTTCTCTTTAAGGTTGGGATACTTCGCCATGGACTACACGGAGATGTTTCTTGAGACTCGTTTTGCTACAGGTCTCGATCTTGCAGATGAGATTGACTATACAATGGACTGGGGTATTTATGCAGGACTTACGCAGTACTTGCCGATAAACGAGGCTTTCGCATTTTATGCGAGAGGGCGCGTCGGTGTAATGATAAATGACTGGGAAATGGAAAGAGTTTACTATTACAACGAAGGATGCGGGTGCTGGCAGGGTGTTGATGAGGGCGATACCGATACTTATTTCTCATGCGGAGTCGGGGCAGGTGCAAGCATACTCCTTGGCGAAAGGATATCTCTTGAGCTGGGTTATGATTATTTTGCCCACGATGGTAAAAGCAAGTATGAGGACAAGAATTGGATCGGCTATCATACTTTCCACGCAGGTATTGATATCAAGTTTTAAAAGCTGATTACTTTTTTAATGAGTAGAGGCTGTTATCCTCTGAAATAAATCCGCAGCCGGGTGTGACAAATCCTTGTGCACCGCCATACTGATATGGCTGTGCCAGTGCCTCAACGTGTCCGTCAGCAAATGCTATATTCGCTTTGCCGCCATGCCGAAAGCCCTGGGTACCGGATTCGCGTACGTATTTGTAGGAAAAATCAGTGTCCCTGACAGCCTTGGGAGCACGCATAAATTTGTTGGCTCCATCGCCGAAGTGCCCGTCGCCGAACACAGCCGTACGGGCTGGATTTTCTATCTGGGCAAGCGAAGCAGGTATCTGGCGAACAGCAGGGTCACCCTCTACCTTCCCTATGAAGCTGCAGTTGTAGTTATAACCTGTGAATGGGTCTTCTTCCCAATTAGCACGACCATCGATAAAAGAAGGACACTGCAATACAGAATTTAAACCGTGTCCACCCCACATTACGCCGGGTTGAGGCTTGCCTCCAGATGGTATCACGAAATCCCAGCACCACGATTTATATCCTTTTATACGCCTTGAAGCCCACGGGAATCGTCCGTTATTTTCCTCAGCGTATGCAGTTGCAGCTGTAATCATGTTGCGCAAATTGGATGCACATTTGGTACGTTGCGCAGATTCCCTGACGTTGTGCACGGCACCTACGGTAAGCGTAAGCAGTATACCGGAGATACCGAGCACAACGAGCATTTCAATTAACGTAAATCCTTTAGACGTGCTGAATACAGCATCTGATGATTTTCGATTTTTTTTCAATTTAGTTGCTTTACTCCTTGTCTTCGGCAGTTAATCCGAGTCTGAAGAAGAGTTTATTACCTAAAATAGAAGGTTCGCTGACAGATATGGTTGCTGTGAAGGAGCCATCCTGGAGGTTTGTGCTGATACCCTCAAAATGCGCCCAGCCAAATGTATTTTGTCCTGCTCCGGAGGTAGCCAAATCGCTCTTTGCAAAAACACCCAGTTCTATACCTGAAGAAAGAATATCGTTGAGGTTCCAATCAGACCTGGAAACCGGGAATGAAAAGTATAAACGACCATTCTTGACCTTAAAGTTGCTGATCTTAAGTTCCGATGAAGGATCTTCGCCAAGTGCAAAATTGATAAAGTTTGCCCTTCCATTAGCCGCAACGAATTGTTTCTTTCCTTTTTCAGGTAGTTCCGTCCAATCGTACAAACCCTTTGTATACACTCCGAATGGCGTATCAGGATAAATATCTGCAACGGCATCTATTTCACAGATAGAGCCTTCTTCATTAATATCATTATTTGTAATTCTGACGTATTTGAACCACTTCATGCCTTTGTGTGTGGCAGGCAGGTCAAGAACAGATATATCGTATGCTGTCCCGCCGGCAGAGCCGTTGTACCATGCAGCTATCTGTGCCAGATTCGTGCCGACTCCTATATTGTCTTCAGCAAACGGAGGTACAGGGTAGGTGGGATCTGTTTTTTCACCCCACCACTTGTTGCCGTCGTACAAAGACGGGTCTGCATTTGCAGGATCAAGGCGATAACCCAGTGTTGGGGCAAACGAATCTGCTTCCGCCCAGGTATCGGATGTGTACCAGTTGATGCCGTCTTGTGATACTTCTACAAGTGCCGGTTCAGCATTTAATCCATCGGTTAATACAATGTTGGCTGGATTTTCCAAGCCCGTAAGGTAGGAGCCGGATGTAGCTTTATAAAAAGAGTTGCCGAAAACTATGAAGTCAAGCCCCCACGGATTGTTTGGGTCATCTACTACAGGATGGTCGAATTCAATCACAATGTAGGCGGGTGAATCAAAAAAATCGGCAAGGCTCACGACCGTTTCCTCACCCCAGGCTCCCATAATCGGCGTAAGCGGGGTTGAAATCCCAAAATAGTCTGCCGGTGTACTTGATGCCGGACGCCCCAATGCCGCTTCAGGAAAATCATAGCCCCCTGTTAAGGAAGGGTCTGATTGGAAGTCAATAATCCTGAATCCGTACGGTGTTTCAGCAGCTACGGGTCTGGAGGGGGTTACATCTTCCCCTGTCGCCCAGTTTATATTTTTGTACGCAATCCATTCTCCGTTTTCCGGATGTTGTTCATCTATTCCATCCCAGTAGTAACCCCACGTACCATCTTCAGGAAATGCATATGAGCTGGCATGGACTTGCGACCAGTAATGTGAGGGGAATGGTCCGGCTACGAAATCTTCATGATCAGTCGCAACACCATTCTTCAATTCAAAAGCTCCTCCGTTGCCATTGGCATCATATCCGATTACATCAAGGGAGCTGCCAAACGATATCGACTTGCTTATGCCGATATGCAGTCTGCGGTCTTCATCGGCTATCTGCCTTAAAACGTTTACCATGTTTGTGGAAGGACCATTCCATCTGTAGCCATAAGCGATACTGGAATCAGGTTTTCCATTGTTCCAGTCTATGACAATTGCAGCTTCATTTGTTCCGTCACCTATCCAGTAGTGGATATCATCGAAAGTAAAACTGTCCTGTTCTGCCGAAACATATTCAGGGGTAAAAGTCAGCCAGAACGGTAACGCAACAGCTACCGCACCTAATATGCGCATATTTTTTTTCATCTGTGATCTCTCTTTTAACGACCATCACCTGCAGTGGCGGAGTGGAAACCCTTCCACACCTGTACTGACCTTGCCCGTCTTCTGGCTTATGACAGTATCACCCTTGGCGCCTTCCAATTGCGGGGAGAGATCCCCTTACTTTCGTGGCATTTTGCCTCAGGCTGTCAATTACAGCGGCGTCACCGCGTCCGATTTTCACGAACTTCCGTTAGCTCGGTCTACCTACCTACCTGCCGGTTGGTTGAAGTTCAAAATCTATCATAGCAGGATAATTGTTGCAAGGAATTTTTCGGAATCCCGTCAAAAAATGGGGTTCATTACCTCTCCTGCTATGTGCCCGCCAGACCCGGGAGACCCGAGCGCCAGCCCGGATTTTGCCTGCCTGGCTGGTGGAGAGCGAATGTCCTCATGAGCCGCGGACTGTAGGATCAGGACACCTTACCTCGTGGAAGTTGAGATGACACTATTTTCTTTTTTGATATAGGCTCAAGAGAGTGGTCAGTGGAGCAGATTGGCTTGCGTGTTATGCAGTGAGGCAGAGTGCTTGAGGGGTGTGTTGATGTGGCTTTGCCACAATTGCGCTGGTTACGGCCAGGCCCGGCAAGCCGGCCGTGCCAGTGGGTAGTGTTCTGTGGGCAGTTTTCTTATGCGCCGCAGTTTTCTCACGCAGAGACGCGGAGACGCAGAGCTTATGTGCCGCATTTACGTTTTTGCCCTTCCTTACGCCGACATCCTCAGTGTCTCGCATCCGTTCCCTTCCCGCGAGTATCTCGGGCTCGACGGGTGTGTGGCAATGGTTGAGCAGAATAGCGATCTGCTGATAGATACGCCACTGTAGCACAGGCATTCTTGCCTGTGTCCACACTTCTGCGATTGCGCAGGGTAGGGCGACGCGCTCCGCAGCGCGCCGTGGGCTCGGCCCGCCGAGCCAGTGGTTAGTGGTTAGCGTGCAGTGGGCAGAAGTTTTGACCCAATTGACCTTATTGACCGGATTGGGATTGCTCAGCAACTGTTTTCGGACCGCTACGGAGAGCCGTCCCTACCTTGCTTTTCAACTGTTTTCGGTGGTTTGAAGAGAAACGCACCTTCTTACGCCGACATCCTCAGTGTCTCGCATCCGTCCCCTTCCCGCGAATGCCTAGTGCTTGGTGGGTGAACTGCTCCATACTACTGATAGTACAGGGCGTTAGAAGCTAATTGATGCCAAAAACGAGGCATCAAGGTAAGGTGTTCTGAAGATAGGCATTCCTGCCTGTCCATGCATCCCGAGTCAGAAGTCCCGAGTCCGAGGTCAAAGAAAAGTAATCAGCGGACTGGCAACGTGTTTCAGTTTAATAATTTATTGCGTCATACATGAAATATTTGCTAGACTCACAAATCAGACGCCGGGAATTTTCCCTGGTGAAAAGCTGTCTATAAAACAGGAACAAAGATCAGATGTTCATTTGTCCGAAATGTAACTGTCCTCTTACAACGATCAAGGGACCACGGGGTATTTTTTGGCAGTGCTCATCCTGTGATGGAAGATCTGCCACTATCGCACTGTTGCGCAGGAATATTCCTGCAGATGTGATTAACGAACTCTGGCAATCGGCACAATCTGGAAATTTTCCCCGCAGTTGTTCATGTCCCGCATGCGGCAATCGCATGACGGAGATTCCTGCCGGTGCTGAACATGGAAAGCAACACCTCGACGTCTGCACTGTGTGTCAATTCGTGTGGTTTGATTATGGCGAGTATGCAGCCCTGCCAAGTCTTCCGAAAACGACTACATGGGAAGACACTCTCCCGCAGGAAGCAAGGGAAAAAATAGCCTTGATGGAAGTTGAAGCAATCAGCAAAAAGTACCGTGGCAGCCATATTGAAGAGAATGAGCCGGACGTGTGGTGGCAATGGATTCCGGCTATTCTTGGAATGCCGATCGAGCGTGATACAGAAGGTGTTCGCTCAATCCCCTGGGTGACCTGGTTGACTGCCGGTCTCATTATATTAACCAGCGTATTTGCCTTTTCCAACTTGCCGGCATCAATCCAGAAGTTCGGGCTTATTCCTGCGGAGGTCGGTCGATATGGTGGACTCACCCTTCTGACCTCATTTCTGATTCATGGCGGAGTAATCCATCTTGTGGGCAATGTCTACTTTCTTCTGATATTTGGAGATAATGTTGAAGATTGGCTTGGAAAATGGCGGTTTTTCCTGCTGCTCTTATGTGCGACACTGATTGGTGATCTTGCACATATTTGGGGCAATGCCCACGACACAATTCCCTGCATTGGTGCCAGCGGTGGTATTTCCGGCGTAATAGCGTTTTATGCATTGAAGTTTCCACGGGCAAGACTGAGCTTTCTGATACGATTTTACTGGCGGTTTCGCTGGATCAGTTTGTCCGCCTATAAAATGTTCTTTTTCTGGGTGTTGATACAGTTCCTGGGGGCAAGGAATCAATTGTCGGGGTTGAGCAGTGTTTCCTCACTGGCACACCTTGGAGGAATGAGTGCAGGACTTATATTCTGGTTTGTCACAAAGGAGGAATGAATGCCCTCGTCGCCGTTTCTGCTGGACTGGGACCGCAGGGCTCCGTACCTGCAGTGTGGCAGCGGCGATATCTGACGCCATGGGACCATGACACCGTGACGCCCATCGATTTTGACTCGGGATTTCGAGTCTGACCAGTCTGACTTGTCCGACCTGTCTGACAGCCCATCAGCCACGGCGGTTTCGGCTTGCTCCGGCTTGTCTCGGCATAGGGTTCGAAGCCGGGAGAAACACTCCCTCCCTTGCAGCGCATGAATACTATCCACTACCCACTGCAAACTACCCACTGGCACGGCTTGCCGGACCTTGCTGCGGCTGTTCACTGCACTATACAAATCTAAAGTTCAACTTGTAATCTGTATGAAGCTGGCGTATAATCTGCCCCATGACAGCCATAAAACGCCAACTTATACCACGGGAAATCGAGCCACATCTGCTGCACTTGTCAAAGATGTACCCGATCGTAACCGTCACCGGACCACGTCAGTCAGGCAAAACAACGCTGGTGCGCAAGCTCTTTCCAGACTTTGACTACGTCAATCTGGAAATTCCTGATGTACGGGAGGAAGCGCAGAATGATCCGCGCGGCTTTCTGCTGCGGCATCCCGCTCCAGCCATCTTTGACGAAATTCAACGCACTCCACCACTGCTCAGCTATCTCCAGGCAATTGTTGATGAAGTCGGTAATAATAGCATGTATGTGCTCACCGGCAGCCACCAGCCCGAGCTTCAGGCATTGCTCACACAATCTCTTGCCGGGCGCACCGGTATTGCCGAGCTGCTCCCCCTCTCTATCTCAGAATGGCAGGCAGCAGGTATTACCAAAGAGCGTGACCAGTGGATTTTGGATGGCTTTATGCCACGACTGGTCGATGGCATACTAGACCCAACTCAGTTGTATCGTGACTACTTCCGCACCTATGTTGAACGTGACGCACGGCAGTTGATTAATCTGCGCAACATCCGCCCCTTTGAAACATTTATTCGTCTGCTTGCCGGGCGTGTCGGACAGCTCATCAACCTCTCGTCACTGGCCGGAGATGTCGGTGTTTCAGCCGTGACACTGCGCGAGTGGCTGGGTGTGCTCGAGGCTTCATATATCATCTGGACGATCCAACCTTACTTTAAGAATTTTGGCAAGCGTCTGATAAAATCGCCAAAAATTTATTTCACCGAGACCGGACTTGCCGCCTACCTGCTCGGTCTGCGCACTCCGGAGCAGGTCGGACGCGATCCCCTGCTGGGAAACCTCTTCGAGAATATGGTCGCAACAGAAGCTCTGAAGGCCAACTTGAACGCTGGCAAAGATCCTGATCTCTACTTCTTTCGCGACAGTCAGGGTCTGGAGGTTGACCTGCTGTTGGTATGCGGTCGCAAGCTGATTCCGATCGAGATTAAGGCAGCCCATACCCCGCATCAGGACTTAAGTCGCGGGTTACAACGCTTTGCCACACTGGCACAGGAGACGCAGCACCCGACAGTTATCTACGCCGGGCGCAACATACCGTCTCAGGCAACTCCCTCTTTCCTGAACTTCACAGAGACCACCAGGTTCATCAGCAACTGCCATTAGTTAGCGGACGAAGCCGGGAGAAACTCGCCCTACCTTGCCCGGCAAGCCGGGATTTCGCTATTCGCCCTCCAGTTTTTTAAAACGATTGTCAAATAGATTCAACCCCTGCTATAATCAGAGAAAACCCGCAAGGATTTTCATTGTGAAGCCACCTCAATAACTTTATTGAACAAGGAATAAAGGAAAAAGAAACATAAAATGATAACACACGAATATGTTCAAGCACCGGTGGCAGAAATATTGCCCGCCTTGCCGGGAGGGGTTGGGGTTCTTCGCAGTAGACGTGTGGAGTTCCTCGCTCTGATTATCGTATCCCTATCTCTTTTTTGCAGTGGGTGCGCATCTGTTTTCAGTGTGATGGAGATTCCTCCCCCTGTTTTTACCGGAGTTCAACACCGTGATGTTCCACAATCGAGCAAGCTGCTTGATATCCCGAGGTATGATGAGTCGCGAGGTGATTTTGCCGGTAAGCCGTTTGTCTACTACAGCTGGGCGAAGGCGAGGGAAGAACAGCTAAATCTTGAATCACCTGAAATATCGGAGACAGACCAAATTATAAGGGTATGGGGTACCTTCTCCTACCATCCACGTCGTCAAAAAGGATTTCTTGCAGAATTTGTACACGACGGTAGTCTATGGCACGGTCATTTCTACGACTATCTCATCTTCTACAACCCGTGGGGTAACACAGAGGAGATTAAGGATATGCAGTCGTTTACGCTAGTTCCAGAATCCGGATGGGACAATTTTGAAGAGATACTCAAGGAGACGAAATTGGTTTCTCTCTCTACCGACGAGAAAGTGCCGGGGTTAAGCGAATGGGTGCTACGGAACGGAATATGCACCGCTGCAACCTATTCTGTGGAGTACAGTACACCGATACAGTATCGCTTCTTCATTTACCAGAACCCCCAGGAAACTCAAGCGCAGTTTCGTGAAGCAGCCAACTTTATGCGCTTTCATGATTACCTGTTCGAGATGGTTCAGCATTCCGATCCGTTACAATCAGGAGAGCAATAAGCGCAGTCAAGCCAAGACATTCATGGGAAGGGGAACATGTGAACCCGGGGGGTTTTCCTCATGAAGTTAATTCACTAATATTGTTCGGGGTCAGAAGATGAGTCAGGAGAAAACCAGATTGTCGCCACGACGTATTGCATGGGTCGCAGTCGCGGAGGTCCGGCAAGCCGTGCCAGTAATCAGTGGGTAGTGGGCAGTGGGTAGCAAATATGACCATGTTGACCATGTTGACCCTATTGACCGAATTAAGATTGCCTTTCAACCACGGCGCGCTCGGAGATCACGCCCTACCTTTCTCAGCAGACGTGATCAGGCGAGAATGCCTCTACTTAACATTCGCGCCATACCGTCAACGCCGTTGCATTACTCGTGTATCGTGAGTCGAACGTTGAGTGGCACAAAAAGCAGCAAGCTGTTTTGCTTCATTTTTACATTCTCATTTAAATTATTTTCTCTTGCGGTTATACTGTGGCGTGTAATGAAAATTCTTATCGGGATGAGTGGCGGTGTAGATTCCTCGGTCGCAGCGCTGCTCCTTAAAAACGAGGGTCATGATATAACCGGAGTTACGATGAAGATCTGGCGCGAAGGAAAATATGCCGGAGGTCAGCGTGATTCGTGCTTCGGTCCGAATGATGACGATAACATCGCAGAGGCAGCGAGACTCTGCGAATTTATCGGTATCCCGCATAGCGTTTTCGATTGCTTTGAGGAATACGACAAGTTTGTTATCGAAAATTTCAGGAATGAACACCTCGCAGGACGCACCCCGAATCCGTGTGTGCAATGCAATGCAATACTGAAGTGCGGTCTTCTTCCCGATAAAGCGGAGGAAGAAGGCGTTGATTTTGACTTTTTCGCAACAGGTCATTATGCACGCAAAGGTCACAATGGCAAGCGCCATACGTTGCTAAGAGCCGTCGACGCTGATAAAGATCAGTCGTATTTTTTATACAGGCTCTCGCAGAGACAGCTCGCACGCCATCTTTTCCCTCTTGGCGAGATGACAAAGGAGCAGGTGCGTGAAATTGCACGTGAGTATAATATCCTGGATGCAGTCAGGGCAGAAAGTCAGGACTTTTACAGCGGTGATCGGAATGAGCTGATCGGCGAACCGGACAGACCGGGGAATTTTGTCGATTCACAGGGCAATGTGCTCGGTAAACATTCAGGATTCTGGAAATATACTGTAGGGCAGCGTAAGGGAATAGGTATTGCAATGCCGGAGCCTTTGTATGTTAAAGAGCTAAACGCCTGCCGCAATGAGGTGGTAGTGGGATATGCCGATGAGGTGATTTTCCACAAACTTATTGCGGATGACATAAACTGGATTGCTTTTGAGAATCTTGAAGAGAAAATGGAAGTGCGGATTAAAGTCCGCTCAGCGGGAGAGCCCCGCCCGGGAGCTGTAATCATGCCCGTATCAGGCGGACGTGTTGAAGCTGCCTTTGAGGACGGAATAGCAGGTGTGGCACCTGGTCAGTCAGCAGTTTTTTATCAGGGGGATACCGTGCTGGGCGGGGGAATCATAACGGAGCGTTCGTGATGGCGAAATTCGATCTTGGAACAATACTCGAGAGGGCAAAAAAAGAGAGACACTCCTTGTCGCGAAACGAGCTTGCATACCTGATCTCCCTGAAAGATCCTTCAGAGCTGGAGTTGCTGCACAGCACAGCGTACGAAGTCAAGGTCAGGCACTCCGGCAAGGTTGTCAGCTTCCGCGGTATAATTGAAATGGGCAATTACTGCTCCAAGGATTGCTTCTATTGCGGAATACGGAAAAGCAACAGAAATACAGATCGCTTCGAACTTGATGAGGAGACGATTATTCGTGCTATTCAGCGTAATATTGATATGCGCTACGGCTCCATCGTGCTACAGTCGGGAGAAATTATCTCAGAAAAAAACACTGAATATATTGAACGTCTTGTCCGCAAGGCAGGAGAGATGTCTGACGGCAAACTTGGCATAACGCTGTCGCTAGGCGAACAATCGCTGGAAACTTATGCCCGCTGGCGTGCTGCCGGTGCTCATCGGTATTTGCTGCGAGTGGAAACTTCGAACAGGGAACTTTATGCCAGACTTCATCCTGCAAATCATAGTTTTGAGCGACGTGTGCAATGCCTCAGATGGTTGCGTGAATGTGATTATCAGGTGGGCAGCGGAGTGATGAGCGGTCTGCCGGGACAGACTGACGATGACCTCGCCGGCGATATACTTTTTATGCATGAGATGGATATCGACATGATCGGAATGGGACCGTACATACCGCACCATGATACGCCGCTCGGGCGTGACGTTCCATTGACGCCGGAGTATGCGGAGGAGCGTCTGCGTCTTGGTCTGAACATGATTTCTGCGACACGGCTGTTTTTACATGATGTGAATATCGCCTCCACAACGGCTTTACAGGCTCTTGCAGATGATGGGCGTGAGCGCGGCATTCTTGCCGGTGCAAATGTAATAATGCCGAACACAACAGATACGGAATACAGGCGTGGATATCAGCTATATGAAAACAAGCCGAGTCTTGATGAAAATACAGAGGAATCGCGCGACAATCTTGTAGCACGTATCAAGAGCATAGGCGAAACCATCAACTGGGACCAACAGGGCACTTCACCGCATTACTTGGTGCGTCACGGCAAACTCTGACGCCGCCGGGACTGCAGGTCTCCGTACTTGCATCATGCTTATCAAGGGCATGTCGATGAATTGTCGAAAGAATCGACTTTAACCTCGGACTCGAGACTTCGGATTCGGGATTTGTCTGACGAGTCTGACATGCCCAGCTACCACGGCGGTTTGCGGAGAAACCAGCCCTACCTTCTCAGCAGGCACAAAAGGTAGGGCGACGCTCTCTGAGCGCGCCGCAAGATTACGGGACTAACCCAAGTTTCGCAGGCACGTAGCAGGCAGGTACTTTTTTCACCCTAAAATCGACTTAAAACGCCTAAAAAGGGTTGTTTTTCCCTGTTTTTCGGGTAAAAACGGCATAAATTCATTTTGTAGTGCCCATAAGTGTTATTTT
>JAAZFF010000221.1 GCA_012511845.1 Lentisphaerota bacterium | reverse complement strand
GAAAGTGAAGAGGAAAGAATCAAGGACTTGTCGGAAATCATGGCACAGGCGATGGGCGGCAGCAGTCCGCAAATGAAAGAGTCCAGCAAGTCGGATGAACATATCGAGCTGGCTGCCAGACCTCCCGATTCCAGCATGAGATCTCCTGCTGACCGCGGGCTGGAAGGCTTCAGCAATCAAACGCAAGAACTGTTCCCGGGTAATATTATCTCGCTGGAAGGCGACGAAAACGATCCCTCCTATGGAGTCCCTACAAAATGGGTCTATATTAATTCGTGGTACGTTATCGGCCCGTTTCCGAATCCGGATAGAATAAATCTGCGCCGCAAATTTGCTCCCGAATCCGTTGTCGACCTGGAGGCTACCTATATAGGCAAGAACAACAAGCCGGTAAAGTGGGAGTTCGAGCAGGCGATGTCATCCGTGAGCAGACTTGATCATCGCGCGCCTGTCATACCGCAAACATCTGAGGAATACGGAATCTGGTACGCTTATGCTGAGGTTTTCGTTGATAAGGAGTGCGATTTATGGCTTGCTGTAGGGAGTGATGACAGATCTGATATCTGGCTGAACGGCTTGCATGTATGGGGCAGCAGCAATGAGTTGAAAGTCTGGAGAATAAACGAGGGCTTCCGCAAAGTGCGCTTTAAAGAAGGGCGCAACAAAGTACTCGCCCGTGTAGAAAACGGCTGGCATGCAATTGCGTGGTCGGTATGCATTGCACTTACTGACGATGTGTCGCTGTAACCCCGCAGCCGCTGTGTCCGACACGCCCGCTTGACGGGCGTGCTTTAATTCCGTTGAGTTGTTTTCACGAAAATTGTATAATAAACCGTGTATGCCGATATTGACGGCACTGGTTTTTATTGACAGGAGACACAAATGAAGAAACTTTTTTTCGCCGGATCTGCAAATGGAGAAGCACCTGCAGGACTCAGGGTATTTGAATTCGACACAGCCAGCGGCGCTATAAAAGAGGTAAACAGGGTAGAGAAGTCAGAAAACCCCGGATATCTTGCCATATCATCAAACGGACTGCGCCTGTATGCAGCCCAGCAGGTTGCACCGGGTGCAAACGGCTGGAGAGGCGGAATTGTTGTTTACAAGGTTGAGGGAGCAGAGCTGGAGAAACTTGCCGAGTATTCCTGTGCCCCGTCCGTACCCTGCCACATATCACTTTCCAATGATGGCAAAAAACTCGCCTGGGCAGAATATTCCGGAGCATGGGCAGGCGTATTCGATATAGATGGAAGCGGGTTGCTGTCCGGCACTGCATGCCAGGTGAATCACGAAGGCAGCGGACCGAACAAAAGTCGCCAGGAAGCAGCCCACTGCCACTATGCGGCATTTACCCCCGATGATGCAACAGTCTGTATTTGCGACCTCGGCATCGACAGGGTGGTGTGCTACAGCAGGGACTGTCAGGACGGAAAAATGGTGGAGGTAGAGGGGGCAGGCTATACCACAAAGCCCGGTGCCGGACCGCGCCATATGGCTTTCCATCCGAACGGAAAATTTGTTTTTCTTCTTAATGAGCTCGATAGCACCCTCGTCTCATTACGCAATCTGGGAGGCGGTGCTCTGACGGAAATAGGTACATATCCCACATTGCCGCGCGGCTTTATAGGCGAATCAAAGTCTGCAGCAGTCAAGGTTTCGCCCAATGGTAAATGGGTGCTGGCATCAAATCGTGGAAACGACAGCATTGCCGCATTTCTGATCGATGAGGCTACAGGGCAGCTGGAGCGAACAGCTGTGAGCCCGCTTACGGGGCGTTTTCCCAGAGACTTCGAGTTCTCGCCCGACGGCAAATTTGTGGTAGTAGGGCACAAGCTCTCAGATGAGATTGCTGTTTACTCATTCGACGATTTTGCGGGAGAGCTGGAGCGCACAAAAAACGTATATAGAGATATGGTAAAGCCTCTCTGTTTTGTTTTTGCCAAAGAATAATTTATTGATCAGGCTTTAGATGTCCAGACCCAGTTCTAATTGACCTGCAACGATAATCTTGTGCCCGTTTTCAATTTCGGGATCTGATGTATCGTAAACAACGAATTTAACAGCAGGAAACTTTGCTGCCAGTTTTGCACGGATAAACGACGCAACAGCATGCACGTTGATCGGGTCGTCGTCCGAAAAACCGACACTTACAGGCTTTTTGGCATCGATCCGCTCGATCATGTTGCATAGATGGTCGAGAAAATCAAGTATTGCAAACTGCTTGCGTACTTCGGACTTGCCGGCAGACGGCTGTCCGCTTGATTTTACGTGAGCCATAAACTCCGGTGAAGTAACAGCATGATAGCGATTCAGATCGAGGTAGTTGTTAATAACCTCCTCATCGCTCATTTCGCTGTTCTTTCTCAAGCCGTCATCTTCGTAGGCAACAATGTAGCCGCGCAAGTTGTAAATCATTTCCCTGATTTCTTCCGGTCGCAGCACCTCGTCCATAAAAAGTTGAACGCCTTTTCTGAGCGTTTCCGGCTTATGTCCCCGGGCAGTAACGATAGCGAGAATACGTCCTTCTTTAAGTGTACGGCGGAATGTACCGAAACTGGGTGCCATCCTCTCCTCACCGCTTTTCAAGCGCTGTATGGGGTGGGGGGTATCTTTCAAAAACTTGCTTTCTGCACTGGAGGATAAATCGCGGAACTCCAGGAACGCCTTTTCCCAGTCTCCCTGCGGAGGCCGGTAATTCGTCGTGTCATGGCGTATTACAGAAAATAAAGCTGTAGATACAAGATGCGGTACCCAAACGCCATTTCCAAGACGACGTTCAAGGTGAATATACGTAGGCATATGAAGTATATTATCGTCCCAGTCGAAAATATAATACTTCAGATCCCGCTTAGATATTTCTGTGTTGTATGGCTTGTGCACTTCAGCAGATCAAAACTCTACGCTATACCCGACACCATAGACGTAGTCTTTCGCATCGTTATCTTCATCGGAATAAATGTCATCTTCCAGCTGTACAAAGTACTGGGCGAAAACAGAAAAGTTTTTATATGTTACGGATGGGAGTATCGAGAAACTGCCCCAGCCGTTATCTCCGCCTTCCTCGGCAAGGTAGTGGAACTGCGCACTCAGGGTTGCCGACAGATCTTCTGTGAACTCATACTCGGCAGAAAGATACGGAAGCAGGTTGAAGTTGTTGTCACAGTCTCCCGTCAAGGCAAATTCTGCGTAAGCACCTCCTGTAAGTGATAATGAAGTAACAAATGCACCTTCGAAGACTTTTTGTATATTGGCTGCCAGAAATTCTTCTCCACCCCATCCCTCCATGTTGGGGTATTGCGTTGTGTTTATGCTCAGGCTGGCAGATACGCCGGACTCTTCCCATTCATACGTTGTTCCGAGCGATAAAGTTATCTCGGTAAAGGCATTATTGCGCGTCTGCTCTGCAAACTTGTCTGTTGCAAAGTTTCCCCATACTTCTATTTCAATGGGGAGAGGAAGGCTTTCTGAGTTTATAAACAGGTTCAGTCCCGGTTGAACAACAAAACTGTCGCTTATAACACAACCGTCGTAATCAATATACGCATTTGCAAAATCGATAGACAAGTTGGCGGATACAGAAGACTCACCCTGCAATTCTACAGCAGGAATATCCTCCTGCAAAATCTCCTCTGAAACCTCTTCCTGCGCCTTCACGGCGGACATTACAGAAAACATTGAAATTAACGCGATAACAAAGAGTTTTGTTTTTTCCATTTGAGGGGATTCCTTTTTGTGCTTGTTAAAATTAAGCATCAGATGATTTAGCGATGTAATAAAAACTGTTTAAAACAATTCGCTTATAATTTAACAGTAATTTCATGCAGTTAGTCAACTTTAATAATCAGGCGCGAGGCTCCGTACTCGCATCATGGCCCGGCAAGCCGTGAAATGGTAGGGCGACGCTCTCCGTAGCGCGCCGCAGTTAATATGCTTTCGGCGGTTTGCGGAGTAGGCTCGGATCATAGAGCCTCAGCCCTACCTTGCTCAGCACGCCGTGAAATGGTAGGGCGACGCTCTCCGAGCGCGCCGTTGCTGCCAAGCCTGGGGGGGGTATATGGGTGGCTGCGGTTCGCAGGGACGCTCACCCTCCATTACGTAAGGATGCGCATAGCCCGAATGTTGCATGAAGGTTGAGCGCCAAGACTGGTGGGTGTAAAAACTCCATTTTTTTTCGATTTAGCCTCGGTTTTTGCTAAAATCGCCTGGTTTGATGAAATTTAGGTACACCACCCCCT
>JAAZFF010000220.1 GCA_012511845.1 Lentisphaerota bacterium | reverse complement strand
GCCCTGTTTGCTTCAGCAAATGGAAAGGCACCCATACTGAAAGAAAGTACAAGAGGCTCAATTGAAGATATTTTGAAAACGGTCGTTCCAAAAATTAAAAATGAAGAGATTAGAAAATCGACTGGGGATTATCTGGCAGCTACCCTCAAATCAATTGATGCGGTGGAAGATTCTATAAGTTATCTTGAAACAGATAAAGATGGAAGAGCGGTTTTCGTTGCAAAAGAGGATTCCAGCGACATAACAGTTTTTACCGATACACTGGCAAAATACGCTTCGCTGCAAAACTTGCTCCCATCAAGAATTGATCCGCATCAGAAAGTAATTTCCTTTGACACAACGACACTAACGTGGCGCTTCAATTTTGTGGAAATCTTTAATATGGTAAAAAGTATCGACAGTTTAGACCTGGAAGAAGATGAACTGAAAGAACTCCGAAACGTCTTGGACACCGTAGCTGGAAGCGGGTACGAGATTAAGTTCACCACAGAAGGGAATTCAATGATATCTGTAATCAAATCCACTGATTCCGACTACATAGTTTCTTCCGGGCCCGGGGGAGCCGGAAAGCTGCTTGCACGGGCAAACGCAATCGAAACAGTTGACGGATCAAGCACACTCATTTCTGCATTTACAGTTTCTCCCGGACCAATAGCCATAAAGATTATGGAAATGGTTACAAAGATTTCTGACGATGACGAGCTGGCTTCAAATGTAAAAGAACTGCTCGAAGCTCTTCCTCCTGCGAACTCTCATGGCATAGTCGGACTGACATTTGTTGAAGACCTTTCATACAGGGTTAACATTAATATGTCTGCAGAAGAAATCAAGTGGCTGGTATCCTTTTTCAAAGCACTAGACAACTTGCCGGACTGAGGCCCGGCAAGCCGTGACAGTGATCAGTGGACAGTGGGCAGTTTTCTTATGAGCCGCGCCCCTTAGCCCCCTTCTACTTTGTTCGTGTTCATTCGTGTGGTTCGTGGTTAAAAAATCTGGCAGCTGGGCACTGGGACCGCGAGGCTCCGTACTCGCAGCCCGGCAAGCCGGGCAGTGATCAGTGGACAGTGGGCAGTTTTCTTATGAGTCGCAGCTTGCGGCGGTTTCTGAGAAACACGCCCTACCTCCTTCTCTCCTCTGCGTTCTCCGCCTCTCAGCCGTTTGGAAGGTGAGCGTCCCCGCGAACCGCCGTTTGGAGGGTGAGCGTCCCCGCGAACCGCAAACGGCATCCAGCGGCTCATGAGGACATTCGCCCTCCAGTCTCTGTGTCTCCGTGTCTCTGTGTGAGATTCCCGCGTCTCCAAAGATCTGACCACTGCACACTGACCACTGTCCACTGCCCGAAGGGCAAGGTAGCGGCTCATGAGGACATTCGCCCTCCAATATCCGCGTCTCTGCGTGAGATATCTACATCACCTCCAAGCAGGCTGGCAGCTGTTACCGGCAATTCCGGATCACGCGCTCCCATTGTTACAATCACATCACCGGAGCAGGCTGTTGCCCGAATAGAGCTGATTGCACTTTTATGATCAGCAACAAGTCTGCAATCGGCACCTTTGCTGACTAGCTGATCCCGCAGCAAATCTGAGTTTATACTCCGGGCAGCCGTGCCGCCCATATCAAAAACCGGAAGCAGAAAAAGGACATCATCAGCCCGAAGGGTCTCTGAAAACATCTCTACAAGATCAGCAAACATTTTTGCAAGAGGTCCGTATCCATGAGGGCGCCATAGCGCCAGAACACGCTTCGAACGGGCACTCAACGTTTTTAACGACGCCCTGATTTTTTCCGTATTGTGAGCATATTCATCGACTACACGAACGCCATCATCACAGATGCCGACAAGCTCCAATCTTCTTTTAATTCCTTTAAAAGTTGATATGGCGCCGATACATGCATCTGTTTCTGCACCGAGCATTTCTGCCATCCTGATTGCCTGCCAGGCATTCGTTGCGTTATGTAGCCCGGGCTGTGGCAGGGTCACCACCCTCCCACGATGGGAAAACTCGCATCCCCATTCGAGCTCTCGCACGGCGGGAGGCAGGTCAGGCTCATATCTTCCATCCAGCACTTTCCCTGTTACCTGGGTCAGGAATTCATTGAAGATTGTGTTTGATTCAAGCAAGCAGAAATGATCAGCTGAACAATTAGAGATAAGAGCGTGTTCGGGGTTAAAGTTAAAAAGGGAGCAATCACTCTCATCGACTTCCACGATGCACAAATCGCCATTGCCCTTGAGCACTGCTCCTGTTCTTTCAGAAGAGCACCAGTTGATACACGGTGCTCCGTTTACAACAGAAGGCTGAAACCCTGTTTCATTCAGGATATGACCCAGCATTGCTGTAATCGTAGATTTGCCGGAAGTACCTGCAACAGCAACAATTCTTTTCGATGCAAGTGCCCGTGCCAATGCGACTGATCGATGCACTACCTCTATACCTTTTCGTTCGGCTGCCGCTATATCCGGGTTATCGCGCTCTATAGCTGAACTTATTACAACTGCATCGATGTCATCGGTAACCCCCGACCCATTCTGCGGGAAGATATGCGCCCCCTGCAAACAAAGGACATCCAACACCGGCAGCGCTTTCCCATGATCAAGAAAACGTTCCGAACCACTTACCTCTATTCCTGAATCGAGTAAAAGCTCAGCCAAAGCTGACATACCAACTCCGCCAATTCCTGTCAAATGCAGTTTCATGAAGATGGTGCTTCCTGTTTCGTAACAACAACACGAGACGGTGTGGCAAGCATATGCATAGGTACATCGTGGTAATCGCGCGGAAGGGGTTTTTGAAAAATTTGCCACTCAAACGTCATACCGACCAGACAGGCATCAGTCCTCCTGTCTGCCAGCATCCGGTCATAGTATCCGAGTCCATATCCGATACGAGTACCGTTCAAATCAAAAACCAGTCCAGGTGTTAATATTAAATCAAGCTCGCTTGTCGGGATCCGTTTTTTTTCAACCGGCTCCGGAATACCCATTTTTGCCGGTTTTAGTAGGGAATCAATTTTTATTTCACAAAAAGAATATCCGCTTATATTTCGATCCCATGCCGGTATTGCAACACGTTTACCGTTTTCAAAACAATCGTTTATTATATCCTGTGTCTGCGGTTCTACTCCGTGTGCGACATAAACACCTACAAATCGTGCTGCGGCGTACTCTGCAACTGACTTTATTGACGAAAGAAAAGACAGGTCCGCATCTGAGGCGTTCGTCTTTCTTCGTTCAAGAATTTGTTTCCGTAAAATGGATTTTCCTGATTTGTTCACCATTTTAACCTTACACCGACAAGGTATGTCATTCCCGATAAATCAACATCAGCCGAAAGTGTTCCTTCGTAGCCAAGAAAATCAACATCGAATTTAAGGTTGTTTTTTTTGATACTCGTGTATTTTATTTCTCCAAACACACACAGATTTGGGATACCCGCCTCAACTCCCAGAAGTCCCCAATAGCCTGCAACATTGTCTATTTTTTCTTTGGTAGAAAACCCCTGCGATGTGATGACATCGAACCCGGGCATCACATAATAGCCTCCGCCGCCCCCGCAGTACAATGTTACCGGACTTGCTGGCAAAGGGAGGCGTACTGTTGCACCCAATTCTAAAGGTATTATACAAAAGTTATTCAACTCTATTGAGCGCTTGTTGATGTCATGAGAGTCTAAAACATAATCGAAATTAGGAATTACTGAACTCAAGTTATCTATAATTCCATCAAAATCTTTAAGCTTGTCAAAGGAGTCAGCATAGCCGGCGCGGAAATGCATGGAAACATGC
>JAAZFF010000219.1 GCA_012511845.1 Lentisphaerota bacterium | reverse complement strand
TTCATAGCGGAGCGGTCCACGTTTCTCGTTCACGAGAACGAGAACGGGTACGATTATGCCATCATGCAACAACACCCGAGCAGGCGCTCAGGGCTCCCAGGCAAACTGATCACTGTCCACTGAATCGCTGCCGGGAGATCGTCCACGTTCATAGCGGAGCGGTCCACGTTTCTCGTTCACGAGAACGAGAACGGAAACGATTATACACCAGAGATTGTAGCACAGACATTCCTGTCTGTGCCTGCCTGCTGAGCAAGGTAGGGCGTGTTTCTCAGTAAACCGCCGTGGGTGAATGGGCTGGCTAGACTCAAAATCCCGAGTCCGAAGTCAAAAAGCGCTCAATGAGGACATCAGCCCTCTTCCGGCAGCTCCTGCGGCTGTTCAAGCGGCTGTTCTGAAACTTCCTCGGAAGAAGTTTCCTGCGTTGCCTCAGGCGGTAATTCCGGTGGCAGCTCGGGTGGAACTTCTCCCCGCTCCTCAGGTGTCCTGACACGACCGAATTTCACAATTTCTTCTGCCACAAGACCGCTTACAGTTTCTTTTTCCAGAAGTTCATCTACCAGCTTGACAACGGCTTCCTTATGGGCTGAAAGTATTTCTCGTGCCTTTTCATGCGCCTCTGTCAATATTCTTGAAACCTCTTCATCAATTTTCCTTGCCGTGCTTTCACTGTAATCCTGAGTACGGTTTACCTCACGGCCCAGAAAAACAAGTTCCTCATTTCTGCCGAATGTGCGGGGACCCAATGCCTCGCTCATTCCCCAGTCACAAACCATGGAATGTGCAAGTTTTGTTGCCTGCGCCAGATCCTGGCGGGCTCCGGTACAAATGTCGGGCAAAAAGAGCTCCTCTGCAACGCGTCCGCCCATGCTTATAACAAGCTGATCGAGGAGATAACTGCGCGAAATGCTCAAGCGATCTTTTTCCGGTAAAAACATTGTACTTCCCAGAGACATGCCCCTTGGAATAATCGTAACTTTATGCAGGGGATCGGCATGTTCACTCAAAACAGTAAGTACGGCATGGCCTGCCTCATGATAAGCAGTAAGCTTTTTTTCTTCATCATTAAGCGTTCTGCTGCGCCGCTCTTTACCCCACATAACCTTGTCGCGCGCTTCATCAAGATCGTCAAGATCAACGGCATCCTTGCCAAGGCGTGCAGCAATCAGTGCTGCCTCATTAATCAAATTAGCAAGATCAGCTCCGGAAAACCCGGGAGTGCCGCGGGCAGTCAGGGACAAATCCACCCCTTCAGATATTTTTATCTTGGCAGCGTGAACTTTTAAAATTTCCGTTCTTCCTTCAAGCGAGGGCAGATCAATTATTACCTGCCTGTCAAATCTGCCGGGACGAAGCAGGGCGGGATCAAGCACATCAGGCCTGTTTGTTGCGGCAATCACAACGACACCCTCGTTTGCCTCAAACCCGTCCATTTCAACGAGCAGGGCGTTTAGCGTTTGCTCCCTTTCATCGTGTCCGCCGCCTATACCGGTAAACCTGCTTCTACCCACAGCATCAATTTCATCTATAAAAAGCAGGCACGGAGCATTTTTCTTCGCCTGGTCAAACATGTCTCGTACGCGTGATGCACCGACACCAACGAACATTTCTACAAAATCAGAACCGCTGATACTGAAAAAAGGAACATCTGCCTCACCTGCGATAGCTTTGGCAAGCAGTGTCTTGCCTGTGCCGGGAGAACCACACAAAAGCACACCTTTCGGCATTTTACCGCCGAGACGCTGAAACTTCTGCGGCGATTTGAGATATTCTATGATTTCCTCTACCTCTTCCTTTGCTTCCTGAATTCCGGCAACCTCCTTGAAGGTTATCTTGTTTGTGTCGCGTCTCAACTGTTTTGCACGACTTTTGCCAAACGTCATCGCTCCGCCGCTTGCAGCCCTCATCTGGCGGACGAATATAAAGTAGATAACCCCGATAAGCAGAAGTGTCGGAAAAATGTTGTACAAAAAGAGCATCATGTGGTTGCTCTGGCGCCCGTGCTCTATCGGAATGCCATTTTGCAGGAGAAGTTTCTCCAAATTTGTAACATCGCCGATGTTTACGCGCCACTTTTCCGGAGTGTCAGCAAAAATCGCTCGCTGTTCTTCAGAAAAACTCTCGGAAGCGACAGTCGTGCCCTTGACGTAATTCAAACCGGCATCGTGGTATATCTTGACATGTTTAACAACTCCGCCTTCAATCATGTTGACGAATGTCGGGTTGTAATCTATTTCCACACTCTTGTCCGCACCATTAATCCAGAGTGAGGCTATTACGAGTGAAAATATTACAAGACTTATCCAGGTCCATACAGGTCGCCCCGACTGCGGCGGCGGTCCCTTGCCTTGACCAGGCTCGTTTATATCTCTTTTTTTGTGGGGCTCAGAAGGTTTTTCCTCACCCTTGTCTTTATCATCAAACATTGCTACTTATTTATCCGTTTCTTCAGCCTCTTTGCCGGCTTCCTCTTTGCCGTCCCCCTTCATTTCACCTAGAAGCTTTTGACAAACTTCTGGATTATCCTGTAAAAATTGAGCGGCTGCAGCTGCTCCCTGACCTATCTGATCAGAGCCATAGCTGAACCAAGAACCGCGTTTTATAACGAGCCCCTGTTTTGTTGCAGCCTCAAGAACTGAACCTTCCCACCATATACCGCGATCATAAAGGATATCAAATTCTGCTTCAGTAAAAGGAGGAGCCACCTTGTTTTTAACGACTTTTACGCGTGTCCGGTTGCCCGTCATGTTGCCGCTCGTATCCTTTATAGCTCCAATACGCTGGATATTGAGCCTCACAGACGAGTAAAACTTCAACGCCCGTCCGCCGGGCGTGGTTTCCGGATTACCAAATACTATACCGATCTTCTCCCTAATCTGGTTGGTGAAAATGCAGAGCGTCTTTGTTTGTGCCAGAAGCCCGGTCAGCTTCCGCATTGCCTGCGACATCAGCCTTGCCTGCAAGCCCATGTGTGAGTCGCCCATCGTTCCGTCCAGCTCAGCCCTCGGAGTCAGGGCTGCAACAGAGTCAATAACGATAATATCAAGAGCTCCGCTGCGTGCAAGAGATTCCGTAATAGTTAACGCCTCTTCTCCGGAAGTAGGTTGCGCCACAAGCAGATTGTCAAGATCCACGCCGATTTTCTTTGCGTAACCGGGGTCCAGTGCATGCTCAACATCTATAAAAGCTGCTGTGCCGCCATTCTTCTGGGCGTTTGCCACCACATGAAGCGCAAGTGTTGTCTTGCCGGAAGATTCCGGACCATAAAGCTCCACCACCCTGCCGCGTGGAAGCCCCCATACACCAAGAGCCATATCCAGACTGAAAGCCCCGGTCGGGATCACCTCAACACTCTTGGAAGCTTCCCCTTCACCGAGCTTCATAATAGCTCCTTCGCCAAAATCTTTGCGAATCTGGGAGATTACAGCGTCCAATGATGTTGGTGCCGCTGAACTGGTATCTGCTTTTTTTGCCATGGCGAACCTCTTTATTTAAATTAATATTGAAAACAGCCTTGTTCGAATAGAGCAAAGCTTGAAATTTAAAGTCCATTTTAACACATGCCTGCTTGTTCACGCAAGAAGAACAGATGCGGCGCTGTTTCGGAACGGTTGTGGATATTGATATCCCTGTTCTGCGGGAGAAAAATTTGCTGCACTGTTATCAGCTTGATTTTATAATGTTTTTTTGTTTGATTTTGTCCTTGCTTTCATCAATTGATAATTGATATAATTTGGCACATGAGACCACCTA
>JAAZFF010000218.1 GCA_012511845.1 Lentisphaerota bacterium | reverse complement strand
TTATCCCGTTGACAATAACTTTTTGCACATCCTTGTTGTGATAAATCGGAAGTGACTCGTGCCCCGGTGAGAAGTAGAATATTTTCCCCAATCCCCTGTTGAACGTGACTCCGCTTCTGAACACATTGCCACCTTCATACCACGACATAAAAACTACGTGGCCATCATCAGGGATATCAAACGGCTCACCATACATCTCTGTCTGTTCGACAACAAAGGAGTCAGGCACACCGGCTGCTATCGGATGTGAAGGATCGGTAACCCAGACACGTTCTTTTTCGCCGATTTCACGCCAGCGCAGAGTACATCCGGTGCCCAGCATACGGCGAAATACCTTTGCCAGGTGTCCCGAATGCAATACAACAAGCCCCATCCCTCCTAGAACCCTTTCCTGTACCTTGTCTACAATTTCGTCAGACACATCTCCGTGCGCAATATGTCCCCACCATACAAGTACATCAGTTTTATTCAAAACTTCATCAGGCAGACCATTCTCATCCTGATCTAGCCAGGCAGTATTGAAAACGCAATCTTCCATTTGCGGTGCCAGAGCCTTTCGAAGGAATTCATGTATACCTTCAGGATAACACTTGCGAACGGCATCACCGCCCTCGCCCTCCATTTTTTCATGCCGAAACTCATTCCATATAGTTACATTAATCATATTTATCCTTTCTCGTTATTATCGCAAATTACCCAAATGAACTCTTGAAAAACCAATACGACGCGCAATCCCTTCCGCCATGTAAAGCGTCTCAGCCGGTGTTGCCGGTTCCTGAAAAGAGCCTGTCGGATAATAAGCGGAAAAATGTATGGGAGTGTCAAGACCTAGTTCGCCTTTTACCCATTTGAGCAACTCCTCAATCATTTCAGGAGAATCATTGCGCCCCGGTATCAGAAGATTTGTAATCTCCAGGTGCCCTTCCACAGTTTTCTTGTAATAACGGCAACTCTCAAGAACAGGCGCAAGAGAACCGCCGCAAAGTGAATTGTAGAAAAATTCAGAAAACGCCTTCAAATCTATGTTGGCTGCGTCCATCAGCTTGTAAAACTCCGCACGAGGCTCTGCATTAATGTAACCGTTTGTTACAAGTACAGTACGCAAGCCCGATTCTTTCGCTAATTTCGCAATATCCATAGCGTATTCTATGAAAACCGTCGGCTCATTATAAGTAAATGCCACAGAGCTGCAACCGTACTCACGTGCGAGGCTTATAACCTCCGGAGGAGATATGAAAGGCACAACATGCCCGTCATTCTCAGCTGCATTCCTGGACAACTCTTCATTCTGACAAAATTGGCACGATAGATTGCAGCCGTAAGTACCTATCGAAAAAGTTTTACTGCCCGGCATAAACCACAAAAACGGTTTTTTTTCAATCGGATCTACCTGCATGGCAGCAGGATGACCATACGTCGCAGCAATCAACTCACCGTCTATGTTTATACGCGCAAGACATTTCCCCCACTCACCCGGTTTTATACGGCAACGCCTGGGACATAGCCTGCATTCTACTACGCCTCCATCAAGATGATTGAAGAATCTAGCCTTTCTGTTATTGTGAACCTGCGCTGACAATTTAAAGTGTGCCTTTCTGAACTTTAATACATAAAATTTACAGTTGCTTAATATATAGCTATTCCTCAAGAAATTCAATGATTAACTTGCGAAAAACTGACCAATCGTATAAAATTGTGCCCGATAAACCATTAGTATCAGCGAAATTAGCGTAATCAACACCCAGGAGAAAATAAATGGCACGCAAAGTAACTATATTTACCGGACAATGGGCAGACCTGCCGCTTGCGGAATTGGCACCAAAAATGAAATCAATTGGATATGACGGCTTGGAACTGGCTTCATGGGGAGACCATTTCGATATTGATAAAGCAGCCGAAAGCAAAGCATATTGCGATGATAAGCGCGAATTTCTCGAATCCTGCGGTCTTGATTGCTTTGCCATTTCAAACCACATGTCCGGGCAGCTTACATGCGACCGCCTGGACGAACGCCACGAACCATTCGCACCTGCCGAACTCAAGGGTGACTACCCTGCGATGGCGAAATGGGCGGCAAAGCACCAGATGGATGCAGCAAGGGCAGCAGCAAATTTCGGAGTCAAGGTAGTTACATCATTCACAGGCTCACCGATTTGGCATCTGCTATATTCTTTTCCACCGCTGCTTCCGGGAATGATCGAGAACGGCTTCAAGGAATTTGCTGAAATCATGATTCCAATCCTTGACGTCTTTGGTGAAAACGATGTCAAATTTGCACTCGAAGTACACCCGACAGAAATTGCATTCGATATCGCTTCAGCTGAGCGTACTCTCGAAGCTATCGACTATCACCCTGCGTTTGGATTCAATTACGACCCTTCACACTTCGCCTATCAGGGCGTTGACTACGTCAAATTCATCTATACGTTTGCAGACAGGATTTTCCATGCCCACGTTAAAGATGTATGGTGGGGTAAAGGCGATGGAACAGTAGGTGTATTTGGCGGTCATACCGAATTTGCAGATCCGAGACGCTATTGGGACTTCAGATCACCCGGTCATGGCGACGTCGACTTCGAACGAATCATAGTGGCACTTAATGACATAAACTACACAGGACCTCTATCTGTGGAATGGGAAGACTCCCGTATGGAACGCTTCCATGGAGCCCGCGAGTCTGTGGAATTCGTTAGAAAAATAGATTTTGAGCGAAGCAATATCGCATTCGACGCACAGTTCGCCAACTCATAAGCCTGGACAAGCCAGGCAGTGATCAGTGGATAGTGGGCAGTTCTTGGGCGCTGAAGGCTGTAAAACTGTCCTGCCTGTCCGTGTTTATCCGTGTTTGTCTGTGTTTGTCCATGATTGTCTGTGTTTGTCCGTGTTTGTCCGTGTCTGCGGTGCAAGGTAGGGCGTGTTTCTCCGCAAACCGCCGCAAAACAGCAGACCGCTTGGCTTGTCCCGGCGTAGTTAGCGGAGGAAGGCAGAAGAGCCGTCTCTACTTGGCTCAGCAATCGCACCGTAGTCTCAGTGTCAGCACTCCGAGTCCGGAGTCCCGAATCCCGAGTCACACAAACATGCACGCCAAGGCAATCAGACGACCTTATTGACCCGATTGAGACTGCCTGGCAACTACGGCTCATAAGGACATTCGCCCTCCAGCCTCTGCGTTCTCTGTGGCTCGGCGTGAGATATCTGCGCAAACTACTCAGCCAATTCATAAAGCATCGTCGGCACCGTTCCTTCCAGTGCAACCCTGAAAGAATACGCTCCATCGCTATATTCCGAAGGAACTGCATTGTTCCTGCGCGTGCCATCAGAGTTGAGTGCGTAAACACGAAGCCCTGGATTTGAATTTTGCAACTTTATATTTGCAGAGCCTTTTTTAACAAGATAAGGCAGGTTCCCCTGCTTCTCCATATTTGAATGACCCTTATCAGAAAAAATCATCCCCGTATTATTTACATCAGTAATGTGCATTATGAGGATACGCTTCGAATCTTCAAGGCGCTTGTTATCCATTGATGAAGCAGAAATTGATGCAAATGTAGTAACCTTGGAAACACTGAGTGCCCCGGCAACAACGGCATCATCCCCCGCCTGACGAACAATTGCATCGGTCAGATCCGTATCAACCGCAGCCGTACCGGTTTTACCATCCAGACGGAATTTGCCGTTATCAGCAACGTACTGCTTATCTCTCGACTGATAAGATTTCAACTCAGCTTTAGTAGTAAACACATTCCCGCCGAGCAGACTCTCATCAGCCGGTTTTTCACCTGCCACTACGGCATTAAACTTGCCCGTTACCGGTCTTCCCTTATCCATCACTACGGAACCGATCTGTGATTCGAGTGCCAGCGCATTGAAGTTGTGCGGGAAAAGCCCTTCACTCCACATATTTCCGGGACCCTGCTCTGTGGCTTCTTTCATTGATACGCCGTATGCGTACTTTTTGAGTGCCGGCTCCATGTCACCACGTCCAAAAAGCAGGACAAAGAGTCGCTCTGAAAGGAGTCCGACAGGATCGGTTACGATATTGAATCCACTGATCGGATGCGGCACCTTGCGGACTTCATTCGCATCATGAGCCCAGGAGAAGCGGTACATGGCATCCCAGTCCTGCATACCTGCTATGGCACCCATCATTAACCCTGCCTCTGCACGGTGGCGGTTAGGGAAGCAGAAATTCCATTCAGTACAGACGAAAGGTTTTCCCCATATCCGCGTTGCTGCCATCATCACGGGAACCATGTATGTAGGATTTCCCTCCTTAATTGTTGTTTTATGATTAATCCTGCATGGCAAAACATGAAAGCCGGGTTGCGGGTGATCGGCGTATTGATGATTATCCACCACATCAAGTGAATCGCGTTCGAAAGTCTGTGGCATTGTAGTCCACCAGTTCGAACCGGTCATAAGCGCATGAATTCCATTTTTCAGGAAAAACTCTTTAATCTTTTTGTTTGATGCCACTTTTACTTCTACAAGAAACTCTGCCCGGAGCTGCTTCTCCGTACGACCGGAATTTTCCCTTCCCTTCTTCCATTCGGCAAATGCAGCATCGTATTCATCTCTTGCGTTCTGCCAGCAGCTTGCGATGGAATCCTCGTTGAGAGGACAAATCGCCACGAGTGCCGGATCGTCTTTCCAGGCAAGCCCCGTATACGGGTTGACGTGGTTCATCCATTCCAGTGCGCTTGTTTTCCAAACTTCGAACGCCTCATCATTTATTGGTACGAGCGCCTTGATTTCGCCGAACACCTTTTCCCTGCCTGCCATGCTGCCCATTGCGCCCATTGCATACAGGTCTATTGTAATGTACATCCCCGCTTTCTTCATGGCGGCAAACAGATAATCGAGTTTATCCATTTGTACGGGGTCTATTTCCCCGCGTGTTGTTTTATTCCAGAAATCATGCCAACCGCCCTTCATCGTCGTTACATCGGTATGGTGAAAGCGTACGGCATTATATCCCATTTTCAGGAAATCTCTGACAAGCTCCTCGCTCTCCTCATGTTCCATCAGGTTGGCTGTATAACATAGGTTGGCACCGGAAAACTTTACGCGTTTGCCAGTTTTCTCAAAAACATAGTTGCCATTCGAATCGGCTAATACTCTGCCATACTTTCCGGCAGGTCCGTTATTCCTGTTCATAAATGAAAAATCGAGTATTGTGCCTTCTGTGACTTTCGGCGTAAACGGGAACTCGATCCAGTCATCATTTGCCCCGGTAGTATACACAGGTGGTGGTGGAGGTGGCTCTTCATCAGGGTAAACAGCAGATACCCAGGCTGTAACTGATGACTCGCTCTTTTCTTTGACACCCTGGATGTGGAGTTTTACCCAATACGCTGTGGGACCATTTCCATTATTTTCTTTTCTGGCGTCGACAAGTTCGAAGCCGAGATTTTCACCTGTAACTCGAAATACGATACGTTTACCTTTAGCGTTTACTCCTTCTATCTTGAGCTCTTTGCATCCCCAGGCACTCATAATGTTATGATCCCCGGCTTCTGCAGGAAGTTTCAATGATGCACCCTTGTCTGTAGTTACAGCGGCTCCTGCAAAGTCCTTTACTCCAAGTGCCATTTTTATGAAAGCCTGCTCCATGTTCAGGGACTTTCCTTCCGGATGGCGCAGATGCCATGTAAATTTACCCGCCTGCGAACCATCAGGACGCGTTGTATTCAACTGCCACGTTTCGCGCAAAACTGCCTTTGTGCCGGGAACCTGCAGATTACCCGACAGTGAATTACCGCCTTTCTGTATTTCTTTGAGAGCATAATCCTGTGCACTGTACCCCCAACCAGGTCCGAAAGCTATCAGATTGAGTGCGCCCCAATGATGATCACTGTTCTCACGCAGTACGCCGGGGATTTCGACAAGCCCCCGCCAGTCGACCTTCATATCGGCATTTACTGCCGCATTGCAGAAATACAGCGGGGAAGATATTACTAAAACACATACATAATTCAGCAAGGCTTTAAATTTCATTTTCAATTTCCTGTTCAAGGGTAACCTCGCTTCGCTCGGTGACTTCTTCGAAGGATGGTTTGCAAAGTTACAGCCCTGTATCTTACAAGGGTAACCTCGCTTCGCTCGGTGACTACTTCGAAGGATGGTTTGCAAAGTTACAGCCCTGTATCTTCAAGGGTAACCTCGCTTCGCTCGGTGACTTCTTCGAAGGATGGTTTGCA
>JAAZFF010000217.1 GCA_012511845.1 Lentisphaerota bacterium | reverse complement strand
GTCCGGCATAAATACAGCTGCCGGAATGATGCCTTACAAGGACTTCATTTACTAACAGGCTCCTGTGCTGCCGTATTTCTACGCATTCTGGTCGCCTGTATGGTCGCCGTTCGGAGTGCTGGGCGGACGGATTCTTACGATGATTGCCGGACTTGCTGCATCATGCTTCTGTGCCGGCTTTGCCTGGAGAATCTCCGACAAGGGAATGCGCAGTTTCACAGCTCTCTGTGCCTGGCTCATGATCGCCTGCTGTCCTGTTTATTCGTACTTTACCGTTATTCCCAAAACTTATGCCCTTGCCTCATTATTCACTTCATCGGCATTTTTTGTTCTGGCGGGTAAAAAGGCATGGCGTTTCGAAGTTGCGGGGATCTTGCTTGCTTTTGCATGCGGCACAAGGCTCTCTCTCGGTGCCCTGCTTGCCGTTGTGGGGATCGGTCTTCTCCTGCTGCGCCGGAGGGATGGACTTGGTACAGCGTGGCTGCGTTTTGGAATCGGGGGCGGACTTGCCCTAGCTGCGATATTCCTGCCCTTCCTTCTGAATGCAATGCAGGGATTCATCTTTTCGCAGTCGGTCCATGCTTCCCGCATGGACTCGGGCTTACTGGAGTGGCTGATGCTCAGGGCAGGCAGTGCATCGCGCCTGGTGCAGGGATATTTCCTGATGTTCGCGGCATTCGTCGTGGGACTTGCATACGGAGGCACTCGCGGATTTATACGACGCGATGATATTGCAGCAAAGCTTGCCCTTGCAGGCTGGGTGGCTGTTTCAATTGTACACTACCTCGCCCCTTTTCCGTATGATGATTACCAGACACCGGTAATGCCTCTTGCAGCAGCTTTCACAGCTTTGCTGTTTTCCAGGGCAGTGGCAGGGTCCGGACTCCGCCGTACAACGGCACCGGCGTGGACGGCGCTCGTGCTTGCAATACTCTTCATCGGCTCATCTCCGCTGTGTATGGACTGGGTAGCGGTGCGCCAGGATCGCTTCTGGATGGTAATGAAAGACAAATCCGATGTTATAAAATTGCGCGAAGCCGGCAAGTTGATACGGGAGCGTACGAAGCCGGACGACATTCTTTTTACACAGGACGCTTACATTGCTGTTGAGGCGCAGCGCAATGTTCCCCGCGGTCTGGAAGGCGGACCGTTCAGCATCTTTCCGGATCTTGCAGATGAGGAAGCCGCTGCACTGAACGTGCACAACATTACTACCCTGCAGCAGCTGATAGAAACAACGGAATCACCGGTTGCTGCACTGAGCGGTTATGCTTTCGCTCTTGCATCTCCTTCAATGGAAAAGCTGAACGATGAATACGTCGAAATACTTGAGGCATCAATACGAAACCGCTATGAGACGGTCGATATAATTGAAGATTTCGGTCAGCAGCATACAAAGCTTGAAATTCTCACTCTTAAAACAACCAGATAAAACATAAAATGGCTTTTAACAAAGTTGAAAAAATAGACGATCTCGTACCGGTGCGCAATGTGCTGATAAGTGTGTTTGATAAAAGTAAAATTGAAGTTCTCGTTGAGGGACTGATCGAAACATGCCCCGGAGTTCGCTTTTACAGCACCGGTGGAACGTATAAGCGACTAAAGGAGATTCTCGGAAACAAGTCTGACAAATGCCTTGTGTCCGTATCCGACTACACGGGACAACCTGAAATGCAGGGTGGGCTCGTAAAGACGCTCGACTTTAAAATATACCTCGGACTGCTGGGGGAAAAGTACAACGAGGCTCATCAGGCAGATTTGGCACGGACAGACGCTGTGGCGTTCGATATGGTCGTTGCCAATCTTTATCCGTTCACACGGGTTACGGCGGACAAGAGCGTTTCACCTGAAACAGCCCGTTCAAACATTGATATCGGTGGTCCGTGCATGATTCGTGCAGCAGCCAAAAATTATATCCGTGTGGCATCTGTTACCGATAGTTCCGACTATGCGAGGCTCGTTGAAGAGTTGCGTAAAAACAATGGATGTCTTTCTCTTGATACCCGCTTCTTTTTGATGAAAGAAGCGTTTGTACATACAGCGGAATACCACACTGCCATATCGAAGTACTTCGTTGAAATACAGGAAGGGCTGATCGCTTCTGTTTACGACTGCTGAGTCAGCAAAATGATCGATTTACACATACACTCCAGCTTCTCTGACGGTTCATGCACACCGGAGAAATTGGTGGAACTGGGGAAAGAGCAGGACATATATGCCATGGCACTGACCGACCATGACACGATGGATGGCGTTCCTCGCTTTCTTGCAGCGGCAGAAGAGGCAG
>JAAZFF010000216.1 GCA_012511845.1 Lentisphaerota bacterium | reverse complement strand
GAAGGTGAAATACGCCTTACGGGCAGCATGATTTCTCCGGTGGAGGTGGCGACCGGAGCTGTACTGGGAGGTTCGGGAACTATAAGCAATTCTGTCGAATTCGTTCAGGGATCTGCATTCAGGGTAAATATCCTTGATGAAGATACTGCTGAAGTCCTGGTCGTAACGGAAAGTGTAACAGGGGAAGTTGATGTGATTGTGCCTGATGAACTGCCGGGAGGGGAGCAGGAATGGCTCGTCATGACAGCCGACTCGCTAAGTGCCGCATTTAAGTCTACAAATCCCCTCTATGGTGTTTACAAACGCAACGGAGGCAAAGAGCTCTGGTTGACACGCAAACTCGGTAATACTTTAATCATTAGATAATACCGATTAAACATGTGTCTCTGTAAGATATATGATTGACGTATCCTGATGAACGCGAATCTCTCACAGAGACACAATTAAACACATCAATATCATGAAAAAATTTCTAGTCTTGTTGTTTTCTGCAGTTTTAATTTCTTTATGTGTGCCTGCTGTGGCGGGAGGCAGACTTTTAGTTCCTAACAGCGATTTTGAGACTGCCAGCAAGGAGGGCGACTGGCCCGACGGATGGCCGAAACTCAAAGCCGGAGGTTCATGGGAAGAGGAGGAGGGAAATCGTTTTTTGCGCCTTCAGTGCACAGAGCCGGGTGCAATGGTAATGATGTACCGCGAAATACATCTGCCCGAAAATTTTGATGCGATAGAACTTACATTCCGTCAGCGCATTACCGATTTAAAATTAGGTGAAAATGTCTGGTTTGATGCCAGGATAATGATGGAGTTCATGGATGGGGCAAGAGAAAAAGTTTCACCGGGACCACCTGTGCCGTATACTCGTAAAGATACGGCGGGATGGGAAAATAAAAGCGTCAGGTTCCTGGTGCCTGAAGGGGCGACTATCCTGAAATTCATGCCGGCTCTTTTTAATGTAAAATCAGGGACATGGGATCTCGATGATATAGAAATTCGTGCAATAGACCCCGCCCCCATTAAGGCTGCCGCCGAGGAAGCCGCTGTCGCAAAGGCGGAAAAGCTCGCCAATGACACAGCGAAGCGGCGTGCCAAGGCAGCAGCAGTGCTTGAAAAAAATGGAACCCTCATAGGGAACGGAGATTTTGAAACTCCCAACAAGAAAAACGACTTCGCGCAGTGGTGGGGCAGTCCCTCCGACAAGACGAGCTGGCCGGAGGAAGACGGCAACCGCTTTCTTCGCCTTGTCTCCACCAAACCCGGAGAACTGGTGATGGTTTACCGCACATACGATATTCCCGGAGGTGTGGAGGCGATGGAGCTGTCGTGGCGCCAACGTGTTACAGGGCTTAAAAAAGGGGAGCAGCCGTGGTTTGATGCACGTTTTATGTTTGATTTCCTTGATGCCTCGGGTGAAAAGCTAGCTGGCAAACCAGGACCTTCTTACACGCAACGCGACACCGACGGCTGGGTCGACAGGAGCAAAAGTTTTCTTGTTCCGGAAGAGGCAGTGACACTCGTTATGATGCCATGCCTTTTCCAGGTGAAAGCCGGCACTTTTGATATAGATGATTTAAAACTTGTTCCAATCGATCCGGCTGTGCTGCAGGCAGCGGCTGAAGAGCAGAAAAAAATAGAGGCGGCGCGTTATGTGGAGCCCGAGGAGCCGGACAAAACTAAATGGCCAAAAACGCTTCATGTCGAGGGTAACCTCATCCTCGATGAAGACGGGGAAGAGGTCTGGCTTCAGGGCGTGAATGTAGTCGGTCTTGAGTCGCTGCCTTTTGATCGTCAGATAATGAAGTCGACAAAGGTTTCAATAGAAGACTGGAAATCTAACTGTATAAGACTTCCTGTAAAAGAAGAGTTCTGGTTTGGAACGAGCTTCTATCAGAAGGATGGAGGCGAGGCTTACCGCAAGCAAGTTGATGACATAATAACATTTGCGGCAAACCGTGGTGTTTATGTGGCTCTTGACCTGCACAGGTTCCGTGCGCCGAAGCAGGAACATGCTGATTTCTGGAAAGATGCAGCCATGCGTTATAAAAATCATCCTGCCGTACTTTTTGATGTTTTCAACGAACCCCACGGCATATCCTGGGAAGTCTGGCGTGATGGCGGCATAGTGGGGCGGAAAGAGGGGGTAGATGAATCGGCTTTCTTGTCTGAAGAAGAAAAGAAGAAAAATCAGGGATTTGAATCAATAGGAATGCAGGGGCTTGTGGATGCCGTGCGTTCTGTCGGTGCCAGGAACATAATCATTGCAGGCGGAGTTTTCTGGTGCAACGATCTTACCGGCATAGTAAACGGTTATGCGCTTGACGATGCAACGGGTAATGGAATTGTATATTCGTGGCATACTTACAACTGGCATCCCGGCTGGGCAAGAGTTTTGCCCGTTGTTGAGAAGCATCCTGTCTTTCTGGGAGAATGCGGTGGAGATGAAAAGCCGATGGGCTTCATACCGCTTGAGGATCAGGAGGACCCGCATACTTTCAATCCCGATTTATTGGGATTCGTGCAAAAGCATAAAATTCATTGGACCGGGTTCTGCCTGGCTCCCAATGCTACGCCGCGTCTGATCCTCGATTGGAACTATACGCCAACGCCATTCTGGGGTCAGTATGCAAAAGATGCCTTAAATGGCAAAAAGTTTGAAATGAAAAAAATGCGTTGATTTCAAAAACATAACACAAGGAGAATGACAAAATGAAAATAAGCAAAAAGATTATCTCCATAATTGCAATTTTTCTGGCTGTGTCAGCGATTGCAACTATGGCGGAAGACAATATGGGATGGCTTAACAATTCCAGTGGAACGTACGAATACTTTGATACAGCAAACTGGTATGATGGTGTTGTTAACGGTCTATTCAGTACAAATATTACATCAAAATCGACTCAAAATATTACGTTCAGCTCTGATTTTGATGTAACATCCGACACCTTTAATTTTAATTATCCAGGGGAGGTTACATTTACTTTCAGAGGTGATGGCGAAAATGATGTATGGGCTACAGTTCTGGACGATATTGTAATATCGCCCAAAACAACAAAGGGGAGGATAAATTTCGGCACTCCGACGGAAGGGCAGAAGATAAACTTCGATCTTGGAGGTGAATGCAGAACGCTTACTACGACATTTTCACCTTTATACTTCAGAAACACATTTATAAATGGATCATTGATTGTTAAAGGCGGAGGCTGGATGCGACTTGATGGCGACGATGCAAGTGCCGCAGATGTTGATGTAACCGCTGAATACTCTACAACACTTAATTACATCAGCGAAGGAGAGGGCGCAAAGCGGGCACATAACCTGACTATGCAGAGTGCTAACCTGATTGTCAGAGGCAATTCAAGTGTCGATTCGGTTAATGAAATTACTGAATCAATTACACTTGATGCCGGAGAAATGGGCGGTGTCAACTTTATAACAGTGGAAGCAGGTTCAAGAAACTCAAAGCTCTATACGTCTGAAATAATCAGACGAAATGGGGCAATTGTCTGTATGCGCGGACATAATTTCGGTGATTTGCCGGATGGTGGTGTAG
>JAAZFF010000215.1 GCA_012511845.1 Lentisphaerota bacterium | reverse complement strand
TGTGTTCCTCAAAGAAGTCGAGAACCATAATAGGTATATTGTTTTCCATGCACAGTGCGAAGGCTGCTGAATCCATCACCTTGATTGTTTTGGCAATGGCTTCGCTGTATGTCAGTTTTTTAAATTTTACTGCATCGGGATATTTTACGGGGTCGGCTGTGTATATTCCGTCAACCTTTGTAGCTTTAATCAGTATGTCAGCTCCGATTTCGCTGGCACGGAGGGCGGCTGCCGTATCTGTACTGAAATATGGATTGCCCGTTCCTGCTGCAAAAATTACGACTCTTCCTTTTTCAAGATGTCTCATGGCTTTGCGGAATATGAATGGTTCCGCTATTTCCTGCATGCCGATAGCCGTTTGCACGCGAGTGGGGACTCCGATTTTTTCAAGGGAATTTTGCAGGGCTATGGCATTTATCACTGTAGCCAGCATCCCCATATAATCTCCCGCAGAGCGACCTACGCCGATTTTCTCTCCGATAGCACCCCTGAAGATATTGCCGCCACCCAATACAACAGCAACTTCAGCGTCCATGCTGCGAAGTTTTTTGATTTTCTCAGACATGCGCATCAGCACATCAGGATCAATACATTGTGAGGTTTCACGATTATGCAATACCTCGCCGCTTAACTTTAACAAAATTCTACGATATTTTAAGCTCAAATGTCCTCTTTCTGCTGTAAAAGTAAACTACACAAACGTTCTGCCCGAAAATCATCTTCATTTAAACATATCACCTTTTGTAAGTAAAGTGAAAAAGGGCTTTATGCAACACTCAATGATGTAAAAGATAAATCAAAAAAAGTTTTAAAATACTACTCCAAGTTTAATTGATGCATCGTGGTCGGTAACAAGCGGTACGTAGCGCTCCATCAGGTCATCAAATGGAATTACAGGATCAACAATCTCGCTGCCATCTATTAAGCCGTTACGTATCAAATGGATTACTGTCTCACGGGTTAGTTTGATGTTCCAGCGTGGATGGTCGCGATTCGGATCACTTTCCGTGCGTGAAAATACAATGTTGGGACGGTTCATATGCGCCTCAGCCCCCAGATCGAGCCCCGCTGGCCAGGGAGGGGGGAAGGCTCCCGCTACGACGGTACCCCCAAATGCTACGCCGCGCAATGCACCCTGCATTGCAGTCATGGCTCCGCTATATTCAACAACAACATCGGCACCAATGCCATTTGTGGCTTCCCGTATTGCGAGCCCTGCATCTACTTCGCGCGGATCATATGCAGAAGTGGCACCCAGGCGCAACGCCAGGTCTCTTCGACGGGCTGAAAGATCAAAAGCCACTATAGGATGCGCTCCTGCCAGCTTTGCAAGTTGAACACACATCAAGCCGATCGCCCCCAGGCTGAACACGGCAACACCGTCGCCTATACGCACATTCCCATCGCGCAAGGCGGTAAGTGCGTAACTTGCCGGATCAAGGCATACTGCCGTTTTCCAGGAAATTTGCTCGTCGATTGCCCAGCAGTCAGACTCATTGACAATAATTGTGGGTCTGAAGCTAGAGTAGCAAAGTACCCGGTCGCCTTTTTTAAGCTGCCTCACTTCAGGTCCAGTTGCTGCCACATGTCCAACTGCCATATTACCCAGATCAATGGGGTAGTTCCAGACTATGCCTTCTCCCGGTCTGAACACGCCTGCTGCATCGTCCCATGAACCGCGCTTATTGCCCTGTCCTTTAAAGAATTGCATCATGGTTCCGTGCTTTTCAGCCCCGAAGTCATTCCTCACCTGCACTTGTGAACCGGTCGGCTGCGCTTCTTCATATTCGAGCCATGCGAGTGTTTCATGTTTGGAACAAACAAATCTTTTCATAATCTTCTCCAATCAGAGTTAATACGGTTAAATGAAGTTTATTATCTTGATTTATAAGAAAGCAGTATAATCGATTTTGCACAGCCATGGTAGCAATTTAATATTCTGTTTTCCATGTGTCAGGCAATTTAAATTTTATTCCTGAACGTAAAATCAGACTTGACAAAAAAGGGTAGCGAGAGATATTATTCACGTACATTTTGCGAGTGTTTCTAAGTACATGCATCAGTGAAACTTTAATGTAACCTCAGGGTAGAGAATTTTGTAGATATGGACTATAAAGCTGCGTATAAGAAAATAGTGGAAGAACATTTCACCGACACGATGGAAATTTCGTTTATCGGTAATGGACAACGTCAAACTCTGAAATATGAGAAAGTTTCCTGGGTGATAGATGGAGAGCAGAAAGGGCTCCGTTATGGTGAAAATCCCGGACAGGAAGCAGCTGTTTACAAGCTTGTCAACGGCAACCTTGTTTTGGGTGACGTTGAAATGCTCAAGCCGGGAAATACTCTTGCTTCTGAACCGGAATTGCTGCAGTCGGGGAAACATCCCGGCAAAACAAATCTGACAGATGCTGATAACGCACTGAATATTCTCCGATATCTGAATGATAAACCCTGCTGCGTTATAGTGAAGCACAATAATCCCTGTGGAGTAGCGGTGGGTGACTCGCTTCAGGAGGCATATTACAAGGCAAATAAGGCAGACAGGCTCGCAGCGTTCGGAGGCTGCATTGCAGTCAACAGGGAGCTGGATGCTGACACTGCCGGGATGATTGCGGAAAATTACGCGGAGGTAGTGGTTGCTCCTGAATTTGCCGAAGGCGTGATGGATATTTTTGCGGAGAAAAAGAATTTGCGGGTTATGCGTATCCGTAATATGTCCAGGTTGAGCGATTTTGTTGCGCAAAGGGTAGTTGACTTAAAATCTCTCATTGATGGCGGTATAGTGGCACAGTGGTCATTCGTTCCCGAGACGAGAAGTGTTGATATGCTGCGACCGGCGGAAACTGTCCGAAAGGATGGCACGGTCCACCGCATAAAGCGACTGCCTACTCCTGCAGAGTATGATGATTTGCTTTTCGGGTGGCTCGTAGAGTCAGGCGTTACAAGCAACTCCGTTCTCTATGTAAAGGATGGGGTTACTGTGGGAATCGGCACGGGCGAACAGGATAGAGTTGGAGTTGCAGAGATTGCTCGTGACAAGGCTTACAGAAAGTTGGCAGACTGGATTTCATGGGAAAGACATGCACAACCTTACAATAACCTTGAACTGAAGTTCGGCAATGAAGGATTAAAATTTAAAGCAACCATCGATGAAGAGGTGAATGAGCGCAAAGGCGGTCTGCCCGGATGCAGCATGGTTTCTGATGCGTTTTTCCCGTTTCGTGATGGTGCTGAAGTCGGGATCAGGGAGGGTGTTTCTGCCATAATTCAACCCGGCGGTTCAATCAGGGACTGGGATGTCATAGACTGCTGTAATGATGCGGGAGTAGCAATGGTATTCACTGGGCAGCGTTCTTTCAAACACTGATGGAATACCAAATATGGAGTCTGCTCATAAAGAGCACTCCAGCTGGCAGTTTATGAGAAAAAAATATCCCTCCGGGAGTATAAGGGAAGCGCTTGCTATAGCCCTGCCGCTCGTTATAAGCAATTCCGCACACATGGTGATGATCTTCTGCGATCGCATGTTTCTCGCAAATTATAGCGATTTAGCGATCCAGGCGGCAGTTCCGGCAGGTAATCTGGCATTCACAATGATTTGCCTTTTTACGGCTACAGCGGGATATTCCACAAATCTGGTGGCGCAATATTACGGTGCAGACAAAGAGCATCAGTTCGTCCACGCCACAATGCAGGGTGTTTATTTTATTCTCTTCCTCTTTCCTCTTATCCTGCTGACTATTCCTCTTGGAAATTGGCTTATTCAAGTTTTCGGTCATGCACCGGAACTTGCGAAACAGGAGGAAATATATCTGGCATGGATGATACTGTCTGCGCTGCCGGTCGGGTTCGGATGGTCGATCGGAGGTTTTTTTACGGGGCAAGGCAGGGTTAAACTTAATACTGCAGCAAATATCATAGGATGTGTTTTCAATATAATACTCGACTATGCGTTGATTTTCGGCAAATTCGGTTTTCCTGAAATGGGCATTCGCGGTGCTGCCATAGCTACGTTTATTACGGGGTTTATCGCACCATCTATCTTGTTTTATTTTATGCTCAGAACGAAACATGTCCGAAAGATTGGATTGGGTGGTGCGTTCCGTGTTGATTTTCCCATGATGAAAAAGCTTGTTCAGTTCGGCATGCCTGCCGGATTACAGCTTTTTCTTGATCAGGGAGCATTTTCATTTTTTCTGTTATGTGCGGCAACACTTGATGAAGTTTCACTTTCTGTAAACAATATTGCCCTAAGTATAAATGGTCTGGCGTTTTCACCTCTTTTGGGTTTTGGTATGGCGGCTTCTATATTGTGTGGTCAATATCAGGGAGCCGGCGACTCTGAAAATGCGGTAAAATCTGTTCAGGCAACGATGAGACTCGGCTTCATATACATGGCTTTCATAGGCGCTGTATTTTTGTTGTTTCCAGCAACTCTTATCTCCCTCATTGCATCCACTGAGAATAGTGCTGGAAGGAGCCCTGAATTCTTGCGAATGGGGCGTACTCTTATGTATCTTATGACGGCATGGGGATTGTTTGATACGATTAATATAGTATTGATAGGCGGTCTAAAAGGAGCTGGCGATACAAAATTTGTAATGATATTTTTGAGTGCTATGGCGTGGTTTTTCTGGATACCGGGAGAGTTGTTGATTTTCCTTTATGGAGGCGGAATTATTGCGGCATGGGTTTGGCTTATGATTTATGTCGATTTACTTGCAATAGGTTTCTGGTGGCGTTGGCGTACAGGTCGTTGGAAAAGCATAAAAATGGTGAATTGAAGCTGTCGCCGGTTTTCGGCTTGCCAGGCTCCGCCCTACCTTGCTCAACAGACACGGACAGGATGGACAAACACGGACAGGCACAGACGGGCACAGACAGGAATGTCCGTGCTACAGTCTGCGGCTCATGAGAAAACTGCCCACTGTCCACTAACCACTGATCACTGCCCGGCTTGCCGGTTGGGCTTGATTTAAACAATTGACATTATCTTCTTTTACCCTGTACAGAGCTATTTTCGATGTTAATTAACCCAATAGAATTGGGGTGTTTTGAACGTCTAAAATTTTGTTTACCCCAAAAACGTCCATAAAACACGGGTTTTTAACGGAAAAAGAGTAGAAAGCTAAAAATT
>JAAZFF010000001.1 GCA_012511845.1 Lentisphaerota bacterium | reverse complement strand
TTCCTTTGACAATGCATTATCTCGCTACTGATAGCAGTGCATCGCTTCAAAACAATATTCCAACTTTCACAACTTATAAATTTATGTTATGTTTTAGTTGTATTAATGCAAGAGGGGCTGTAATAACCAGTTCGATTGTGCCAGTTATTTGGAATGATTGATTACTGAAAAAGCAGTTCTATGCATGACGCAGGAATTTTATGGATAAAAAGAAGCTCTCAGAACGCGATATCTGCACAAAATATATTACTCCAGCTCTGGAACGGGCTGGCTGGGATCTCTATAAGCAAGTGCGCGAGGAAGTCTCTTTTACCGATGGGCGCATTTTTGTCAAAGGTAATCTGACAACACGAGGCAAGCGGCGGCGTGCCGACTATATTCTCTACTACAAGCCCAATATCCCGATTGCCATAATTGAGGCGAAGGACAACAACCATTCAATAAAGGCAGGAATCCAGCAGGCAATCGACTATGGAATAATGCTCGATATCCCCACTGTCTTCAGTAGCAATGGCGATGGTTTTTATGAGCATGATCGAACTGCTTCTGATGGCAATATCGAGCGTGAACTTGCGCTCAATCAATTTCCTTCTCCTGAGCAGCTATGGGAGCGCTACAAACGCTATAAGAAGATAACAACACCGGAAGCAGAGAGGGCGAGCACCCAGGAGTATTACTTTGATGGCTCTGGGCTAACACCCCGTTACTACCAGCAGATTGCCATCAACCGCACAGTAGAAGCAATTGCCAACGGACAGTCACGTATTCTCCTGACGATGGCTACCGGAACAGGCAAGACCTATGTTGCCTCCCAGATTATCCACCGACTGTGGAGTGCCGGCTTGAAAAAACGAATACTTTTTCTTGCCGACCGCAATGCCCTGATCGATCAGGCAAGGCGCGGTGGGCAGTGGATAGTCTCTCAACAGCACTATCACGACTGCTGGGTTCGACAGAACACTTGATCTCTTAAAGATATTCACTGTCATAATAGTCAAAAGAAAAAACTGCCCACTGCCCACTGCCCACAAAGTGGGCAACGTGCCGGCAGGGAACCAGGTGTTGAAATTGAACGGCTTTGTTCCACCGGGCTTGGAACCTCCAAAAACAATAATGCCCGAGATGACTGCGATAAAGATCGCCTGTGCCAAGAGCGGCAATCTCCGGAAGGTGCTGACAGCTCTGCCGAAATCTTTGTTTTTAGAGAGAAATAAAAACAGAAACGAGAACCCAATGACGACCCAAAGAAAACAAAGCAGAAATATCGTTCCGCTGCTTGCATTTACATTCTGGGGTTGTAATAGGCGCATCATTTTATAGAAAAACTATTCACTGATTACTGATATCGTCCACAGCCATGGTTTCGGGTTCTTTGAATCCCTGCCACACAACAGTATGGCACGAGGTTAACTAACAGATTCAACTGCACTATACAGGGTAGAAGAAGATGAAGTCAAATGTTTAAAGAAACTAAAATCGCTCAGCCTACAATTGCAGTTGTGACGGGCTTTAATTTGCCCACAGACAGGAATGTCCGTGCTACAGTCTGCGGCACGAGAGAAAACTATCCTCTGCCCACTAACCACTGACCACTGATCCGGCTTGCCGGGCAAGTACCGGGTGAGGTATTCTGAATTTTGTAAGGTTTGCAAAAAATACTTTTTTGACTGAGTTTGTTTTTTTCTTCCAGAAAACCTCCAGATATGATAATCTCTCCCATTTCTGAGTTCTGCAAGTAGTCGCACATTGTGGAGCTTGCGGGAGAAACAGGATTTTGAGGTTGTGCGACAAAATACTGAAAGGCGAAACCATGTCACAAACGCACTCCGTGCCATTGTCCACTGAAGAAATCGAACGTTCGTTTTTGAGCCTGGACAGGAGTCAAAACCATGAGACGCCTATTCCACCCCTTGAAGAATTCCTGGACAAACTCCTCATTCTTAATGAATGCGATGATATGACACGCCGTGATCAGTGTTATATGGTGCTTCAGCAATATCTGGTGGATGAGCGTGACTTCATGGGACTTGTCAAGTTGCTGAAAATGCGTGCCAATTGGCTTGGTGATTTAATAGAGTATGGCGAAGAATGTCGTGATATACTCATCTCATCAACAAAAAACCGGATGCTCATAGCCAAGGCAGAGAGCGTCTCTTTTGGCGCAGAGCCACCGTTTGGATGTTTGAAGAGACTTGAACTTTTATGCGATCTTGTACCGGGAGCCATCTGTTCTGATAAAACATGGGGGTACGGAGTAGTAAAAAGCGAAGATGATTTTTATAAGAGACTGGTCGTGGATTTTGAAAGAAAATCAAATCATGCAATGGCGTTCTCATATGCTGCCAAGGCGCTGACCTTGCTCGATGAAAAACATATCCTGTCCATACGTAATGCTGATATTAACGCCTTTAATGAAATGTGCAAAAAGCAGCCTGCGGATGTCGTGTTGTTGGCTCTTTCAAGCTATGGACCCATGTCTGTATCACGTCTTGAATCCGAGCTTGTTAATGGCGTTTTACCGGAAAAAATCAAATGGAAAGATTTCTGGACGCAGGCACGACAGCAGCTCAAAAAGAACAAAAGAATAAAGCTCCCACCTGTTTCAAGAAAAAATGAGCTTATCGAGTTCTCTGAAGTGGTAAGTCAGATAGGGGATGCCCAATGGTTTGCCGATTTTAAAAAATTCACTGATGTAGATGATATAATCGCGTCACTTTCAGAGTTGCAGCAGTCTGTGAAAACTGCGGATCTGAATGATGAGCAGCGTGAAATTATTGCAGATCGACTTTCATTTTCCTTGAAAGCAAGTGCCACAAAACGCAATGAGAAGGATAAAGTTCGCACAATAATGGCAGCACTTGCCTATGGATTTGAAAAACTTCCGGTGGCTTTACGAACAAGACAGTCTGATGAATTTCAGATGTTGGATGATGAAAATGTAGATCTGAAGGGAACTTTCTGGAAGCCGGAAATAGTTTTGGCTGCTGCAACAAAATTATCAGCAAATCAGATCAATGAACTTATTGAGTATATACCTTTGGCAACAGAGAAAGAGGTTGCTCAGGCATACGCAACAGTTATAAGCGACATGCCATATAATCTGATTGACAAGTTTGCCCCGATATTAATAAAGGGATCCTCATCAAAAGAATTTGTAGAGAAGATTCGAACTGAATTCACTCAAATAAATGTTTCTTTTCCGCTCCTTCTCTGGTTGTGCCGGAACCAGAACGATGAATCGGTACGCGCAATCTTGCCAAGTGCTGTTGTAACAACTCAGGCACTGCTTTCTCTGGAATTTGAAGTTATGGGAGAAAAACTTCGTATTCAGCACCAGATTGCCAGACTGTTCCGTGATGAGACCTGGTTGAAAACTCAGGCGGATAATATGACAGACGTGGAGAGAAGCACGCTGTACGAGCGAATATGTTCTGCTGAAGGTGTGTGGCAACCTTCCCACAAGAGAGCAATAGAAAAGTTTATGCTCAAGACATATCCGCAAGTTGTTTCTCAGACTCGTGATGATGCTGTTGTTCAACCAAACGAAAATGCAAATAGGATAACTTCCTGGCGCAGCATAAACGAAAGAAGGGAAAAGTTGAGAATACTGGTAGAAGATGATATGCCTCGACTATCAGGTAATCTTGAAGCAGCCCGCGAGTATGGTGATTTGCGTGAAAACTTTGAATACCAGACTGCCAAAGAAGAGCAGGGGATGCTTCTGCAGCGCAAGTCGGAGCTTGAAAGTCAATTGGCTGCAATCAAGGGAACAGATTTCTCTTCGGTGTCTGTCGTAGACAGAGTTGTTCTGGGAAGTTCAGTTACTCTCATGTTCGAGGATAATCACAGTGAAACATATAATATTCTCGGAGAATGGGATAGTGACATCGCACTGGGTATAATATCTGTTCGCAGCAAACTGGCTACCGCTCTTCTGGGGCATGTTGTGGGAGACAAGGTTATCATTCCAAGTGAGGACGAATCCGAAGTTGAAGTGTCAGTCTCTTCAATACAGCCCCTGCCGAGAAAAATACTCGACTGGGCAAGCGGAAGATGATTTGCGCATAGGCAGTCCATATCAACAATCAAACCTTCGCGCCGACTAGTCATTTATACACCTAATCGGCAGCTTTCGGTTAAATAATTTTGGAGTAAAAAAATGTATTCTTTGTTTTTGGCAGCAGCAGCTTTTATAGCTGTGTTTTTTGGATTCTGGAAATTCGAAATCAGCAGTCTTGGGTGGTCGATATTTTGGGGCTTTTTTGTTTTTGCCATTACGGTGCTTGTAATCAATCTCATCATAAGAAGGAGAATTACAGATCTAATGGCAGAAACCCAGGAGATAATGAATGAAGGACAAAGAAAAATTCAGGTCATGCTTAACAGGTTTCAAAACAGACCAACAGGCGATCCGAAACGATTGATGGCAGAAGCAGAAAAAATGCAAAATAAGGTTCTGGCAGAGGCGCTTGAGTTTACTGACAGGCTGGAACCCTTCCGCAATTGGATGCCGTTATTCGGGAAACAGCTTAATACAACGCGAATGCAGTACTTGTATCAGATGAAAAACTTCAAGAAAGTTGATGAACTTATGCCCAAATGCATTATTCTCGATTCCATGAGCGCATCAATGAAGCTTGCACGCTTATACTCCAACAAGGCAGAAATAGAGGAAATCGAAAAAGTGTTCAATAAATCCAAATCGCGCCTCAGGTACAATCAGAGTGCTCTTTTATATGCACTGATGGGATGGATATATATCAAGAAGAATATGCCGGAAAAAGCTCATACCACCCTCGTCCAGGCATGCAAAGATAACGAAAACGAGACTCTTAAACGAAACCTCGATCGGCTCGCCAACAAAAAAGTTCGAGAATATAATAATGCCGGATTTGGAGATGAATGGTACGCACTTTATCTGGAAAATCCAAAAATTCAATACCGGCGGCAACAACCCAGAATGGATGGCAGACCTTTTTAACTAAATGAAATCGCTTGGCAAAAACCCTCTATATAATCTCGCAGAGTTTCCTGAATTTGACAAAATTCAGCCCGGCTGTGCTGTTTCTGCTATCAAGGCGCACATTGAAGATGCTGAAAAAGCTGTAACGGAGCTGGAATCCAATACCGATCTGACCTGGGACGGTCATGTCATAAAACGCTTTAATGCAACCCAACCACTGTGGAGAGCATGGGGAATCGTCAGCCACCTGACGAGCGTTTCCAATAATGAAGAATGGAGGAAGGTTGAAGAAACACTTTTGCCGGAGATTATCAAATTTTCAATCAGAGTTTCACAAAGCCTTCCACTATATAAATCGATTGAGACTCTCAGAAATTCTCCACACTATGACGAGCTCGATGAAGGGCAGCAGCGCGTAATAGATCGTATGCTCCTGGATGCCAAGAACAGCGGTGTAGCACTTGTTGGTGAGGGGAAGGAGAAGTTCAATGAGTACATAAACAGGCTTTCTGTTTTAAGCATGAATTTTACAAATAATGTGCTCGATGCTACAAAGGAATTCTCTCTCTGGCTGCGTGATAAAAATGATGTAAAAGGACTTCCCGGCACTTTGTTAAATGCTTGTGCACAATCGGCACGTGATTCAGGAG
>JAAZFF010000214.1 GCA_012511845.1 Lentisphaerota bacterium | reverse complement strand
TGTTTGTATCGATCTCTGGAGGGATTGTTCCCAAATCTTGCTCTAATGCTTTAAATATCTTTTTTGCCAGGTGTTTCATGATCCGTTCCGGCACTTTTTTTACTGTGTTGGCCTCAATGTGAGTCGTATCAATGCTGATACTTCCGCTTTTGATAACACCATTCTCTACGCACTGTTGGACGATTTCTGCCAAGACGTCATCCAAAGATAATTCTCTTAGTCGGAGCTTTCGGAACTAGCAAAGTAGGCTGGGATCAGGCAATTCCTCTTCAGGATTCAAGCCCAAAAACCACAGATATGCCAGGTTATATGTTGCTTCCTCTATTACCTTTACGTCGGACAATCCATAAATATATTGCAAAAAAAGCAGCTTCATCATCATTTCTGGCTCCTTTGCCGGACGGCCATTGTCTTTACAATAGCTGTCCGCAAGTAGTTCATTGATAAATGAAAAATCCACTGCCTTTTCTATGCGTTTGAGTAAATGTGTATCCGTAATCTTATTATATAGTAAACAATGAAGCGACAATTGCTGCTCTTTTTCTCGTAGCATGATAACCCCTCTTCCGTTAGTTAATGTGTACTGAATAATCAAAAAACCTTGAAATAGCAAGACATTAGGCCGGGAATATGGTAAAATAAGTGCAAGAAAAACCGTGAAATTACGGAAAAAAGCTTGCATTTGGAGTGAAGCCTGATGTACAAATTCGGAGATAATCAGCTCAGCCTGACAGATTTCGGACAGGCCGCCGGCTTAAAGCTGAATCCAGAAAACAGATGGATTAAAAGGGCTCAGGACATCCCATGGGATGATATCGAAGAACGTTATGCAAAGCTGTTCACGAATAAGAAAGGCAACGTAGCAAAACCGCTTAGACTGGCGCTCGGCGCGTGTATCATCCATGCCGATTATGGCTATTCCGACGAGGAAACTGCATTGCAAATACAAGAAGGCCCATATCTTCAATATTTCTGTGGATACAGGGAATATGATGACAGTAAACCGCCGTTTGATCCGTCGCTGATGGTATACTTCCGCAAGAGACTGACAGCGGAGATATTGGGCGAGATCAATGAGATGATCATCAAAAAGAATGACAAGCCGAATGAAGAACAGGAGCAGAGCGAAGAAAAAAGCGATGATGATGACACCGGAAACAGCGGCACCATGATCATCGACGCTACCTGCGCACCGTCAAACATCAAGTACCCTCAGGACGTATCGCTTCTAAACGACGCACGTGAAGCGGCTGAGAAGATCATCGATGATCTGCACACGCCCGGTAAAGAGCAGAAGCCTCGCACATACAGAAAACAAGCCCACAAAGATTATCTCAAGTTCGCCCGTAGCAGGAAAAGGACCGGCAGCTTTGTACGGAAAGCCATCAGAAAACAACTCGGATATCTTTCGAGAGATCTTGCGCACATTGACGGCATGCTGGTAACCGGCAAAACACTGAGTGAGAAGCAATCGTATCGGCTCGATACGATTCGCAAAATACTTGAGCAGCAGAAGTTCATGTACGATCATCGTACCCACTCCGTACCGGACAGGATTGTCAGTCTCAGCAGACCGTTTATCCGGCCCATCGTCAGGGGCAAGGCTGGGAAGCCCGTTGAGTTCGGGGCAAAATTGGACATCAGCGTATCAGACGGCTGGACAAGGCTCGAAGTGCTATCGTTTGACGCATACAATGAAGCTTCGAACCTGAAAGATATGGTAGAGCGATACGAAGCGCGTACCGGACATTACCCAAGTCGGATACTGGCTGACAAGATATACAGAAACCGAGATAACCTTGCCTATTGCAAGCTTCATCAAATACGGCTTTCGGGACCTGCACTCGGTAGACCAAAGAAGGGTGAAATACGCGATAAAAAGCGAGACTATCAGGACGAATGCGAACGAGTTGAGGTTGAGCGCCGTTTCAGCCTGGCAAAACGAAAATGCGGTATGGGTCTTATCGTGACTAAGCTGGAGGAAACCATTTCCCACAGCATAGCTATGTCTATTGTTGTGCTGAATTTAAGGAAAATTCAGCATACCCTTTTGCAGACGCTATGGTCTTGGCTGTCGGAGATGGGAGTGCAACAAAAAATCGCATTCGTTCAGTAGACATTACTTAAAAGGCATGAAACGGTGGAGAGTTTCCTGAGACTGATTGGAAATGCCGATCCCCTAGAGGAGGCGGAGCTTGTGGAGCATTCACTGAGCCCGTCCACTGTGGAAGACCTGGACGACCTTC
>JAAZFF010000213.1 GCA_012511845.1 Lentisphaerota bacterium | reverse complement strand
TATGTCGAGATCGTCGGAACTCCACTGCACACTGTATAGCAGGGTTCCTGCGTAGTTGGTAATTGCAAACGGTCCGATTGATTCAGTATCAAAGTGCCAGGCTGCGTTTTCAGGCTCTATGCCCATTCTGAGGTAAACAATTTTTATATCGGGTCTGCCCCCACTGCCGCTTCCTGTAGCGGCAAGCGGACTAATGCCACCTTCCGGTGTTGCAGAAGGGAAAATTTCCACGATGCTATCACAGTCTGTCACTTTATGGGCTATCGCCCCGTCATGAGAGATGAGTGCATTTCCATTTAAATCCTGTCCTTCACGCGGCACAAAGGATACGTGCATGCTGCTCTTCCAAAGTTGTCCGGCGGGAGGGTCGATGCCCTCCGGTGCGGGGAGCAGGCGCAACTGGGTGTCTTCGCCAAAGGGCAGACGCAGTTTTACGTCCGTTCCTGTGGTTGCCATGAGGACTATGCCGCTCTCGCCAAATGAGTTTGTCCATGTGAGTACCGCACTGCGCGAGGTGTAGATATGCACTACTACATCGAAGTTGGAGTCCACAGCAGGAGGCATGTTGTAAAGCTCATACCTGTCGTCGAATCCGTTTTTGTCTGCATCTATGAAGTCGTAGTGGTAGAGACACCCCTGCCACAGGTCTATGATGCCGTTGTTGTCAATGTCAGGCTCGGTGGGTGTAAAGTCCGCTGGGATGAGCGGATCCATGCCGTAGAGTACTTCTATGTAGTCGCTCAGTCCATCGCCGTCCGTGTCGGCGGTACGCGGATCCGTCTGGTAGTGGAACTCTTCCAGATCGGTAAGACCGTCGCCGTCACGGTCGAGAAGGCTGTCGGCTACATACGGATTGCCATGCGTCCACTTCTCCCACAGGTCGGGTATGCCGTCGCCGTCGGTGTCGGTGTTATCACCCTGCCACCATGCCGGCATTCCTGATACGGATGATATGCCGCGACCGGATGATGAGGCATTGTTCTGATTATTTGTTTTAGTGCTGCCGTGTATGAGTGCTACGCCCAGGGCAAGCACTGTGACAATCCGTATTGGCACCGGTTCGCGACTGAGTTTTGCGGCAAGCTCTCTCGCAGGCGAAATCTTCGCAAGGAAAATAACAGCCAGAAGAAGCCAGGTGATGAATAAAAAGCCGACACTCATTTTTATCGAACGCTCATTACGGAGTTGAATATTGCCCCGGTGTTTATGCCAAGGGCATACGATATATCGGGCTGGGTTGAACCCAACGCTGTAACGGCATTATAACATAACGCAATCGGATTCAAAGAATTGTTTTAGATGCTCTTGAGGAAAAAGCAAGGAGTGTTATTACTGTTGGGAGTACTAACAGTATTATTGAGTTAACTTCACCAAGGGAAATCCTTGGCGTTCATCACTATGTCTAGCAAAAACATTATATGTTTTGCAATTAAATTTCGTATCGCAAAAACGTTAAGTTTTATCTTTAGGACCGACCCTGAATGAATTCCAGGACGCTTTCAACTTTATGTTCACTGGCAATGGTGGCTTATGATAAATTAAAAAGAAAGGACGTACTATGACAAGGCTTGAAATACACAAAGAAATAGTTGAGCTGGAATTAACGTTTCCAATTCCTCCGTATGAGGGGGATGAAGAGATCCGGGCTATCGAAACGTATGCGCGGCTTGTAGAGTTATACAAGTATATTTTTCAGGACGGGCCCATGCCGGAATCCGGATGGGCTCCTTCCGTGCCGTCTCCCACCGGGGAGGAGCGAAAGCGAATAATGTTGCACTGGACAAATGTGACGGCCGATGAAATGAGAAGTGCAAAAGATATGGTTGAGGAGTGATTATTAGTATTGAGAGGCAATGTGGGGACTGTGCCACGACGAAATAACCCCGACAGTTAAAACAAGTAGTGCTGCTACTGTATAGCAGATGACTATAGAGGAATTTCCAAGGAAGTACTACTATTGGCGTTTTCCATGGGTGTGAGTCATAAAATTTTACTTTTATGACTCACACCCCAAATTATTTTTTGTGTTTTTCTTTATTGCATATTGCTTGGAGACATGATAAAATAATTTTCTGTATATTCCTAACTCAGATATCAGCAGGATTCAATAATGAACAGAGAAGCAATTCAGGCCGGCGTAAGCCATTTTGTGGAACATCATGCGATGGTTCATTCCGGCACGTTGTTCGGCATGGGTATTGATTCATTTATGCTATTATTGATTCCGTCTGTTCTGGTAGTGCTTGCCTTGACTATCAGATTTTTGCCCGGCGGAAACCTGTTTCGCATTGCAGAGACGTATGTTGAATTTATCCGCGGGAATGTTGTTTATGCCAATTTCGGTGAAGAAAAGGGGCGCAAGTTTGTGCCTTTTTTCTGTACGCTGTTTATTTTTATTGCAGCTGCAAATCTGCTGGGACTAATACCGCTGTTTTCGGCAGTTACAGGTAATATAAGTGTAACTGCCGCCCTGGCGTCGATTTTTCTTTTCCTTACCCTGGGATATTCTTTTGTTCGCAGGGGAATGGTGAAAACTCTCGGGGCATTCATACCGCCGGGGCTTCCGCTTGCGCTGCGTCCGTTCATGTTTGTAATTGAAGTGATCAGTTTGTTTACACGTGCTTTCGCCCTGGCTGTTCGATTGTTCGGCAATATGTTGGCGGGTCATATAATAATTTACAATCTTCTCGGTTTGATACTTATATTTGGTGCCATGGCATTTCCCGCATTTTTTGCGGCAATATTCATGTATTTTTTTGAAATTTTTGTTTCTTTCCTGCAGGCGTATATCTTTACCCTGCTTTCGGCTATTTTTATGAATATGATTGTTAATCCAAGCGATTAGGTTTTACGGCTTTATATATTAAAATATGTGTAAATACGTAAACTCTATCAGCTGCAAAATCTGGAGGAATAAATGATAACACTG
>JAAZFF010000212.1 GCA_012511845.1 Lentisphaerota bacterium | reverse complement strand
TAACAACGCCGTTCCCTGCAACAGGTCTGAATGCCGATGATCCCGCCTCGTTGAGAAAGGCATCGCTCTCAATAGAAAAATGCGGACGCATTATGCTGACCGACAACGTCAAAATCGAATCCCTTTCCATCGAAGAACAATCAACTGTCGATGTCGCCGGACTGACACTGACCGTGCAGTCGATGGAAGCCGATGGAGAGACAGTTCCTGCCGGAATCTACGCTCAGGGTTCCTCGCTCTTCACCGAAGGATTTGTAAGCGATTCCGAATCCGGTGGCAGAGTCATAGTACTTGGCGCAGCAACCATGCTACTTGTCAGATAGCCGAAACGGCGATATTCACAACATCTCCGCAAATCGCTAAGAATGGAGGGTATTGCAGAAATGCAATATAAATGCGGCGCGCTGCGGAGAGCGTCGCCCTACCCTCCCCAACATTGTAAGACGGGCATTCTTGCCTGTCACAGTTGTTAAACAAGGTAGGGCGAGTTTCTCCGCAAACCGCCGAAAAACGGTTGATAAGAAGGTAGGGACGGCTCTCCGCAGCGGTCCGAAAACAGTTACTGAGCAATCTCAATCCGGTCAACAGGGTCAATAAGGTCAATAAGGTCAAAAATCGACTCACTCGATTCCTTCGACAATTCATTAACCGCTCAACTAGCATGAATCCCGAGCAGGCGCTCAGGGGCCTCAGACCTCGCAACTGGCGGACGGCTGCGGAGAGCCATCCCGACCTGCAAGCACTCTACTTCACAGCACGCAAGCCAATCTGCTCCACTGCCCGCTCTTCTGAGTCATTAACCAAAAATATGGGGTCATCGCAACTTACATGAGGTAAGGTATTCTGAAGATCATCGTGTCACTAAACACAACGCCTGCCGTCCATAAGGATAAGGAAGGTCATTACCAGAAAACTGACAGGAACAAGGAAGAAGGATAGGGTCAGACCGACAATTCCACCGGCATAGCCCATAAGCAGTGAGAAATACCCGCATCCCGGAAAACCGGCGCAGGAGAGCAACACAAAAACCATGGTGGCATCGAGACGCGGCATCTGCTCAACGGCACGACTTTGAATGCTCGGCCAGAACGGTGCTGTACCTATCCCGGTAATGAAGAGAACGATGTAAAGCGCACCCACTTGATGGATATATGTAGCAAGAGGCAGGGGTGGCAACCAGGCGAGAGGTTCGGTGATACGACCGGAGGCAAGCCCGGCAGTATAAGCTATCCACGGTATAAGCATGCTGGCAAGCACGGCGAGAGCACCTGTTGACAGCAACAGCCTCTTGAGATGGCGCTGATGGATAAAAAAACCGAATCCGGTGCGCCCCAAAAACATGCCGGTCGCAAAAGTTGCTAAACCAATTCCGCCCGTCATGGCATTGCCGGCAAGCTCGAGTTGTATAAACCTCGTGCCCCAGAAGGTCAGGCAGAACTCCCCGCCTCCGGCAAGGAACATTGCGGCGAAATAGAGCCAGAACTGGGGAGTTTTGCAGATATCCGCAGTTTGTCCCAGAACTTCTTTTGCTGAAAATTTATTATTATTCTCCGGATAATGTTTTTTGCGTTCGGGCAACATCAGCAGCAGTGCCGGCGGTACGGTAAAAAGACCGGCAACAAGCATTATAATACGCCAGGAAACGCCGAGCGCCAGAAGAGCACCGAACAGAACAGTGGCAATAACCACTCCGATCGACCAAAAAGCGTGCGAGAAATTTACGTAACGTCCGGGCTCATCCAAATGCAACCGCTGCACAAATGGCGTGGCGAGTCCCTCGACAATACCCTCGCCGAAACCGGCTATTATGAGCGCGCCGACAAGAAACCCGTAATGAGGCGCAACAGCACACAGCACCATACCAAATCCGATCAGAAGAACAGAAAAGCCGAGGGGCTTGCGGTTACCCCAGCGTGCTGCCATGAATCCGCACGTAAGCATCGAGGCAGTAAGTGCAAGACTGCGAAGCATGTGAAGCCACCCGCCTTCAGCCATTCCACCTCCGTCGAGAGGAAAATTAAGACTTTCTGCAACCTGAACTAAAGCTGTGGGAACTGCAAGTGAGCCGACTGCATAGGCTATAAAAACACCGAATGCCGCAAAATCATAACGACCAAAAACCATTCTACGTGACATAATTTCCCCTGAGAGCGACCCGGAGGTACCTGTTTGCTACCTGCGGACATAATGAAAAGACGGGGGCGCTCTCAAAAAGACTGCCGCCCGGAAATGGAAGGAGTCTACCATTTCACGTATTGCAACGTCCAGTGTTTTTCTTGAATGTTGCGAGTTCAATCAATTTCTCAGTAGAATCAATCTCACAACACTTTAACACGTGGAGATTATGGCAACACCATTTATATCAGTGGGTAGTGTGCAGTGGGTAGAATTGCCGGATATTGTATAAACTGTACACTGTATCATGCACTTCACCCGTGTATAAAAAAATAGTTGACACACTTTGGTTTAATATGCAATCATAATGTCGATTTGAGGAAATTACAATACATTGAGATCAAGGAATAACCAATGAGTGTAACGATCAAAGACATAGCATCAGAAGCAAATGTAAGCTGGCAAACAGTCAGCCTTGTAATGCACGGTACCGGGCGTATCAGTGAAGCAACTCGCCGAAAAGTCAAAAAAGTTGCAGACAGGATGGGATATCGCCCCAATGCCGCTGCACGAGCCTATCGTACAGGTCGCTTTGACTGCGTTGCTCTCGTGCTGGCATACAACGAAGCCCGAAGTGATCTTCCAACCGGTCTGCTCTACGGCATACAGAATGCACTTGCACGCAACAATCTCCATTTCACAGTTGCAAGACTTCCCGATGATGAACTTACACGTGCTGGTTTTGTACCAAAAGTTTTGAGAGAAAATTTTGCTGATGGCATGCTTATCAATGTTACTCATGATATTCCTGATAAAATGCTCGACCTCATACAAGAAAGTCGAGCCCCCGCCGTATGGCTTAACACTGATCTTCCAACTGATTGCGTCTGTCCTGATGATGAATCCGCATCCTTTCATCTTGCCCGCCATCTTATTGAACTTGGACACCGAAAAATTGCATATGTCAAAACAGATTCCTCAACGCATTATAGCACCCGCGAGCGCCGAAGCGGATTTGCCAAGGCGCTTCTTGAAAATGGACTACGCCCATATTTAATAGAACGCTCTATTAAATTCGGCGAACAAACAGAATTATTTGACCCTTTGCTGACAGGAGCATCCAGACCTTCCGCCATGATTGTGCGCCCTGAAGATGTAGCTACGGTTGCCTATATGGCCGCCTGCCGTGGCATACGAATTCCTGACGATCTTTCCCTGGCCTGCATAGCAGCATCAGCACCTCACTTTGCCGATATGATGGTTACATCAGCAATTGTTCCATCCGATACCGAGGGTGCCGAGGCAGTTACTATGCTTCTGGCTAAAATCAAAAAGCCGGAAATTGCATTGCCCACCCGCCGCACTCCTTTTGCTTTCGGTAAGGGGCACACTTGTGCACCTTGGCAAAACACGTAGACAAATTCTTCAAAACAACAACCCGCGCTACAACTGCGCACAATCGAAAGGCAATAACATGACTGCAATCCGTTCACTATGCTCTTTTCGTCCGTCTCTGTTTTATACGCAATATTCAGTTCGGCCATACATTAAAGCAAAGGTGCTGACAGTTGCTTTATGCGTCCTGCAACTCGGCTTGATTGTCGGTGCTGCGGATATCACAAATTTTGCCGCTACTGACTGGAGCACACGTGCCTACTACTGGGGTAATCAGAATGCTGATAAGCCAACCATATCAGAAGACGGCCTGACTCTTAATTTAGCCAAAGACGTTAATCACCGGGCATTTGTAGCCTGGTACAATGTAAAACAAAAAACAGGCGACTTCACTGTTTCATTCAAAATCAATGGAAATACCGGTGATGGTCTTCTATTTGTACTTCAAAGAGCCGACAACACTTCACCAACAACAGCCATAGGCGGTGCGGGTGGCAAATTGGGAATGGGTGCGGCCGACGGTGCCAGTGGCGTCAAAAACGCCTATGGCATCCAGTTCCGGACATCAGGGCTGGAACAAGCATTCACGGATAACAGCGGAAACTTGACCAAATCCGGATGGACAAGCGGATTGGCGGGCGTACTCGGCAATACGCTCACCATTACGTGGAATAGTGACACACACATTCTGGCAATCAAGGGTGGAAGCGATGCTGGCTTCACAAAAACGTACCTCTATGACCTTGATGCAAAATTGGGTGATGAATTCTATTTCGGTTTCGTCGCATCGAATGGCGGCGACAAGGGCGAAGCTACAATCACCGAATTCAGTTTCTCCAATGTAGAACACACTACATTAGTCATCGTACGCTAACCCCAGGTAAACCTGCGTTTAAATTATGTCAAAACATCACTATACCGTTATCTTCACTGCTGTGATCTGCATGATCGGCTGTCTGGGCAACCTGACAGCTACTACAACGCCTGCACCGCTAAATGGACTCTGGCGACCTGCCGATGACTCCAGCTCCGTTGTATCCCTGTTGCGAAAGGGTGAAGCGCTGGTTGCCGAATTCAGGAATAGCGGCAGTGTGCGAACAGAGTTCTTCCGGGTACGCCCTGAAGCAATTACACGCATCAGCACACGCACTAGAATTGAATCACTATCAAAAGCGACTCTTATTGTACAAACACTTGACGCCAACTATGGTGGTCTTGACTACGTGCAAATTGATCTTGTGAGCAACGGTGGGACCATAACACGCGACCTGGCATTAAACCGGAATGCCGAGGGTTTTATATGTCACTTGCAGGCAGAAGGCTCCGGCACAATAAAAATACATGAACTCTCTTTTTCCGGACGACCGGTAACTTCAAGTCTACATGTAAGCGCCCTCGCCGGACTCCCCGACCATAACACCGCAGCAGATGCACATAAGATATCCGAGCTCCCCGTAAAGCTGCTCCCTCCCACTCCGTACAGGTGGGATCACGTCGTAGTAGGTGGAGGAGGTACAGTGCGCACAATAAAGAGCCATCCTGCAGATGGTACCATCGCCATGGGTGCCGATATCGCCGGAGTTTTTTTCTGGGATCGGATCAAAGCACAATTCGATGCAAAAATGGACTTTCTCGGACCGGAGGACTACGGCACCTTCCACACTGATATCATAGCATTCGACCCACAGAATTCTGATAACCTTTTATACGTTGGAGGCAAAGAATGGCGAAAGGGCGGCGG
>JAAZFF010000211.1 GCA_012511845.1 Lentisphaerota bacterium | reverse complement strand
TTCCACTATGCCTTTGCCTGTTGTTTCATTGCCTACGTAGAATCCGCGACCGTTAAAATCGAAATTATCTTTCAGCGTGATCTTCCCAAAGCCCTTGTCTCCTATTATAACATCATAGCTGTAAAATGCTCTTCCAGAGACGAAATCAACAATACCGGTAGCAGTCGACTCTCTCCCTGCATAAAGTTGCCGTCCAGCACTATTGGTGCTGTTGACCAGTTCCATGTAGCCATATCCGTTCACGCCTACAAGGTGTGCGTAAGACAAACTTATTGTACTGTTTGTGGCATAGAAGAATCCTCTTGCATCCTTGTTTACACCGAGTCGGAGATTTGATGACGTGCTTGTTCCACCCGGTGTGTTCACGGTTTCCATCAATGACGATTCCGTTAGAACCGCTGTTCCTTCTCCTTCGTTCCCAATTGCTATTTCTCCTGACTGCACCCTGAGGCGACCGCCGGACATTTTCAGAAATCCCGGAGACGTACTGCTGTTGCCGAATCTTACAGCTCTATTGATTGAGAGCAGGTAACCGCCCTCTTCGATAAACAGGCTGCCCGGGGATGAACCGTATCCTATCTGTGAGATGTTCCCGGCAACTTCAAGTGTCCTGTTTACAGGGTCTTCGCCCGTGATGCGCAGTGCACCGTCTTCATTAATCAGCAGAGAATCTGCAAATTCCGTATTTTCCAGGATGTTTGTGCTGGCAAAAGATATAACATCCTCTGTAGTGTTTGTAACTATGGAGTCGATGACGTCGCCGACCCAATTCGTTACGATGCTTGTAATATTCGTTTCAGTATATGTGTCCCAGACTATATTTGTAGCCGGTGCCGTATACAGCTCCACAGGAACATTTTCTGAGGAGCCGACACCAATCAGTACACGGTTGTCTTCACCAGGTTCTGTGCTCCAGTTTGAAGAATCATGCCATGAGGCGTTCAATTCCGTGTTGCCGATCCACGTTGAGTCTGCAGAAAAGCCCGAATAGGATGTCGCTAATACAGACAGAATCAACATGACAGTAAAAATAAATCTAGACTTAATATGTTTCATAATCACTCCCAAAGTTTGTGCCGTAAAATATTAGGTGGTGTAATATATTGTCTATATGTTCGTATAGAATCGATTCTACAACACCTGTTTTACTAAAGCAAGATTAAAAAATAATGCTGAAGTATGAAATTATTTGTTTAAAAATTGACAATTGGATATACATATGTGAGACTTTTGCGAACATGACACCTGTCCCATCATGTCTACTTGACAATTTGATTGTATGGACTTTCGTCCAATCCGGAACTGACATAGCTACAGTTATAGAAAGTTTAATAAATGAATTTTAGAGAAAATTTTTTACGCACAATACGGTTTGAAAACCCTGAATATATTCCCATGAGATTTCACATTAATGCGTCGTGCTGGCATCATTATGATCAGGAAACATTGCAGGATCTGATGGAGGAACATCCGTTTCTTTTCCCAGATTTTGAGCGCAGAGAACGGGTGGTTCCTGAATATGCCCTCCATAGCAGAAGGGACGAACCGTACACGGATCCGTGGGGTTGCGTCTGGGAGACATCAGATGACGGGATAACAGGGATCGTGCACTACCACCCGCTGGCGGATTGGGATTCGTTTCCTGGTTACAAGAAGCCGGATCCGGTCGTGTCTAATGGTCAAACGCCCCTCAACTGGGACGATGTTAAGGCGGACGTTCTTGAAAAGAAAAGGAAAGGCGAACTTGTCAATGGCGGGATCCCGCACGGACACACCTTCCTGAGGCTGCAGGATATACGCGGCTATGAGAATCTTATCTTTGATATGACGGATAATGAACCGCGACTTGATAAGCTTATCGACATGATTGCAGAATTCAATTATGAGCAGATAATCCGCTGGCTGGAACTTGAACCCGATGTTATGAGATACCCCGAGGATCTCGGCATGCAGGTGGGACCCATGATTTCGCCTGAACACTTTCGCAGATACATTAAACCTGTTTATGAACAAATAATGAAACCCGCCCGCGACGTGGGGTGTATAGTGCACATGCACTCCGACGGGGACATATGAACGCTTGTGGATGATCTGATAGATGGGGGCGTGGAGGTAATAAATCTTCAGGATCTCGTAAATGGGATTGACTGGATAGCCGGGAAATTTGCCGGCCGTACTTGTGTTGATCTCGACATCGATCGCCAGTGTATAACGGTAAATGGCACCCCGGAGCAAATCGACAATCTTATACGTGAAGAGGTATGCAAAATTGCACGGAAAGAGGGCGGGTTGATGATGATATACGGTCTTTATCCGGGCGTGCCCCTGCGAAATATCAAGGCACTTATGGATGCGATGAGCAAATATGCTTTTTATTTTTCGTGATGAGAATGAAGAGCAATAACGTTCATGTTTTTGCGATGATAAATTCTTCAATGGCATGCATTATATCGGCAATGGAGGTGTATCGGTCCATTCTGCGTCGCAGTTCAAGTGAGCCGGGGCGTCCTTTGAAATAGTTGAACATGTAGTGTCTGAAGTCGTGCACAGTTGACAGTTCTGGATCTTTGTCTGTGCAGAGTCTGTCAGGGTATTTAGTCTTTAAGAGATGCTTGAATTCCAATGCCATCTCAAAATGC
>JAAZFF010000210.1 GCA_012511845.1 Lentisphaerota bacterium | reverse complement strand
GTCCAATACAGAGCCGTATCTGCGCCTTGTTGCCGAAGCCTTAACTCCAACTCTCCTGTCAGAGAAAGTAAGTGATATAGAAAAAATTCTGGAAAAATTCAAATAATGAAAGATGTGAATAAAGACTCAAATTGTCACGATTCAGAAATCACAGTGCGACAGGCGGTTTTTGCGGATGTTCGCAGTATTTACAGTCTGATAAAAGAGAATGACGATATGCTTATCGTTCGCTCCATCAGTGATGTAGTGCAACACATTGATCGTTTTCTGGTTGCTGACAGCGGCGGCGAACTTGTCGGAGCTATCGCTTTTGAAATTCTTCCGGAAGTAGGAGATGTTACCAGGACTTCAATTGAACTTCAGTCTGTCTGTGTAAAAGACGGCTGGCGCCATCGCGGGATAGGCAAGCGTCTTGTTGAAGCTCAAATTGAGCGTTTACGTCCTCTGAAGGCATATCAGTTTGTTGTTCTGACTTTCTCAGAGAAGTTTTTCGAAAAACTGGGATTTGTAGAAGTTCCCAAAACGACAATGATGCATAAAATATACATGGGGTGTATAAACTGCACGAAGCACGAATCGCCTTTTACGTGTCCGGAAAAGGCGATGGTACTTCATTTGTCGGAGGATTAGCAGATTATTCGAAGTCTATAACTTTGCATTTTTCAGCAGACTCGAATACAGCCTCCATTAACTTCATGCAACGCATAACTTCATCGTTTTTAACGATGATTTCTTCTTTGCCTTCGATTGTAGCAATGACGTTGCGATAGAAGTCCCTGATATCCCCATGGACCGGTTCGAGAGGTTGCTCCTGGATTGTTGCCTCTGTGCGCGGTGCCATTGTTTTGGTAAGCCCTGCTGCAGTGCTGATGGGCACAGCATCGTTTTGTGTCCAGTCGATACAGCGAACTATTTTCCCTTTTAAATCCCAGCCTTCAATCATTGCTGTTCCATCTCTGCCTAGCATGTACCAACGCGGGAGCGAAATAAAGTTGCTTGTACCAACTTCAACATGTGCTACAAGACCGCTTTCGAACGTAAGTTCTGCATAGAAGCCGTCATCAACAAGTTCGTTTGTAACGTGGGTTATAGTAGCAAAAACTTTCTTTAACTTACCTGGTACCATTTGCAAAATCTGGTCAAAAAGATGGACTCCCCAGTCGAGCACCATTCCACCGCCGTACTGTTTTTCCTGACGCCAGTCGCCGGGAATTCCACGTGATCCCTGCACACGGGATTCGATGCGGAAGACGTCACCCAGCAGATTTCTATTGAAAATATCCTTCATTGTAAGGAAGTCTTCATCCCACCTGCGGTTTTGATGTACGACAAAAAGTTTACCTGTTTTTTCGGAAGCGTCGATTATATCTTGCAGTTCGGCTGAATCGAGTGTAACAGGTTTTTCGCATACAACATGTTTGCCTGCTTCCAAAGCTCTTATGCAAATATCACGATGTACGTCGTTAGGTGTGGCACACAACACTATGTCAACTTCAGGATCAGCCAGCACAGCTTCGAAACTTTCGTATGGTTCTATTCCATGTTCTCTGGCGAAAACCTGGCGTGATGGTTTAATATCAAATGAGCCACATACTGAAAGGTTTTTAAATTCGGCTATCGTTTCACGATGCCAATTACCCATTCCACCTAATCCTACTATGGCGAGATTGTAGTTTTTTTTCTTTTGCATTTTAACTGACTTTGCCGGGGTTAACAGGTTTAATAAAATCGGGAATTCGGCGGGTTAAATACCCCTTTCTAACTCCCGTATAAAAGTGATACGTAACTAAAAGCGATTATACTTAGTTTTATTTTATAAAAGCAAGATTTATTTGTTCAATTCTTGAAAAAAAAAAGTGATTTTGGTAGGATAACCCGACATTTTCATGGAGCCGGATTAGGCTTTCTGATTTTAGGTTACTTGATATAAAATGTTTGAAAGGCAATATTGTTTTGAGCAGTAATGTTTTAACAAGAAGAATTTGCGGTCTAATCTTCGGGATGTTTTTGTTTCTGAAGGTTATTTCAACCCCTGCTTTGGCAGAATCAGCGGGATCTGATGATCGGTTGTCAAGAACGTTTGGGCAAAATGATGTTTATCTTGAAATTGCTATTGAACCACCGCAAGTAGACTTAAAGCGCGATACTATGGTTTCCATAACAATCTCGCATCCTGATGAGATCGCAGCAAATCTGCCTGCTGACATGTCCGGACGCTTTCAGGGATTTAATATCGCTGGTTATTACTCGGAACCTTCTCATGACAAGCAGAAAGCTGTCGTTTACAATTTCAGGCTGATTCCCGAACCGGGAGCTGATGTTTACCGGATTCGTCCCTTTGCTGTGCAAACAATTGATTCTTCAGTTCATCCACCTGAAAGAAGCTGGTTTAATACCGAGATGATATATATACCAGCAAAAACTCATGCAGGTACAGTCCCGGCATCTGTAGAAACATCTGTTGAACCTGTTTATATACGCCCTTCTTTTAGAAAACTTCCGTACATAGCTGTTTTACTGCTCGTATCAGCTGCTGTTTTGTTTTTAACTTACAAAGTTATTGCAAAAATCAGATTTGTCAGAAAGATAAGACGCATGTCACCACGAGAACGTGCGTTTTTTGAACTTTCAGCTTTATTGGCAAAAAAACTTCCGGAAAAGGGATTGTTCAAAGATTTTTATGTAGAGTTGACCATGGTTGTGCGCCGGTACATTGAAAGGCGCTATGCGATAAGGGCACCACGCCAAACGACTGAGGAGTTTCTCGCTTCGGCTACCGGTTCTTCCGCGTTCAATCAGAAGTCGATTACCAATCTGAGACAATTTCTTTCAGCTGCCGATTTGGTCAAATTTGCAGGAGTAACTGCTACATTGGAAACCGCTGAAAGCGCCGTGGCAAAAGCGCGAGATTACCTGGAAAGAGAATCAATACAAAGTTCTGATGATAATATGACGACCGGCACGAAATCTGACAGCCCTGTTTTGAGGAAAATTAATGAATAGAATAGCGTCTCCACAATGGTTGTTATTATTTTTACCGCTCATTTACTCCGCATATAGAATGTTGCGCAGAGCAAAAAGTCAGGCTTTACCGTATTCATGCGTAAGTATGCTCCCTCGAACCTTTACATGGCGTCAAAAATTCAATCTGTTGCCGCCGATGCTGATGATAGCAGGACTTGCGCTAGTCGTAATAGCTGCTTCAAGACCTCAGACAACATTATCAAAAACCAATAAAGCGAAACACTCTATTGCAATTGAAATGACAGTTGATGTCTCCGGGTCCATGATGGAGCGGGATCTCGCTCCGCCAAGTTCCCGCGATCCTGTTGGTAAAACAAGACTTGATATTGTAAAAGAAACATTTGCAAAGTTCGTTGAGCTTCGCCCCGACGATATGATTGGCCTGGTAGCTTTCGGCGGCTATGCGACAACCAGATGTCCGCTAACCCTGGATCACACGGCGCTGCTGCATGTTTTGAAAGGGATTGAAGTACCTGCAAGCCGGGATCCCATGGAGACTATGACTGCAATAGGAGATGGTCTGGCAATGGCATGTGCCCGCCTTGCAGCAGTAACAAATATAGAAAGTAAAATAGTTATACTTTTGAGTGATGGTGAAAACAATGCAGGAATCGTGACACCTGAGGAAGCAATTTCTGTGGCTAAACAGCAGGGCATAAAGGTGTACTCCATCGGTATGGGAAATCCCGATGGTGTTACGAATCCCGGCGGCATGGGGTCAATTTTTCACGCAATGATGGCACCCTCTCATGGATTTGATGAAACTCTCTTAAAGCATATCGCGCAATCCACAGGGGGAAGATATTTTAATGTCAGAAACGAAAGCGGGCTAAACAAGACCCTTGAAGAGATTGACAGGTTGCAAAAGACGAAGATAGAGGAGGGCATTTACATGCGCCAAAAAGATCATTTTGCTGTTTTTCTTGTTTCGGGCAGTCTGCTTGTTCTTGTTTCGTTACTTCTGTCGTCGCATTCCCGCCGCAGCCTGATTTGATTGATAATTGACTTTCAAGCGTCAATATGCGAACATTCCGCTCGTCTCGGTTTGCACAGTTTCCAGTTATCCTTTTTTGTGGCTTTTTACTGTGGCACCGTACTTTTTTAACTTAATTCAGGATATCCAATTTAATGAAACTTCCAGTAAGCTGGTTAGCTGAGTACATCGATATTTCAGATCTTTCTATAAATGAACTTGCCGATCGAATTACTTTTGCAGGAATCGAAATAGAGGGCATTGAGCAGGTCGGCGCAGAGTACGATAATATAGTTGCGTGCGAAGTGCTTTCCTGTGAACGACATCCCGGAGCCGATCATCTTTTTGTAACAAAGGTGTTTGACGGAGAGAGTGAGCTTCAGGTCGTTTGCGGAGCGCCGAATTGTCGTGCCGGTCTTATAGTCCTTCTTGCCAAAGTTGGTGCTGTTATGCCGGGAGGCATGAAGATTAGGAAAGCAAAGCTGCGTGGCGTTGATTCTTACGGAATGCTTTGCTCTGCCTCCGAGCTTGAGATATCTTCGGATGCGGATGGGATAATGGAAATGGAATCAACTGTTATTCCGGGAACGCCTCTGTCCTCACTTTATGGCTCAACTGAAACTGTGTTTGATGTTGAGATAACGTGGAACCGTCCGGACTGCTTGAGCATAATAGGAATAGCAAGGGAGTTTTCCGCTATTCTGGGACGTCCTCTCAAGATGCCGTCAACAGATTTTCCGGTCACAGAACAACTTGCCACAGATCTTTGCTCAGTGAGCATAGAAAGTCCTGATGCCTGCAAGCACTATTCTGCAAGAGTTTTGCCTCATGTAGAAAGGTTGCCAAGTCCGGAGTGGATGCGTAAACGACTTGAACTTTGCGGGATAAGATCAATAGATATAGTTGTGGATGTTTCCAATTATGTAATGCTTGAGTGCGGTCAGCCCCTTCATACATTTGATTATGAGCGAGTCCGTGATCACGCAATTGTCGTTCGTAAAGCCGGAAAAGGCGAAACTATTACAACACTTGATGACGATGAACGCATCCTGGATGAGTCGATGCTGTTAATTACAGATCCTGCTGCGCCATTGGCTGTGGCAGGGGTGATGGGCGGTCGAGACAGTGAAATACAGGAAAACACAAGTTCTGTTCTCCTTGAGAGCGCCAGCTTTGAACCTGAATCTGTTAAACGCACAGCTACCATGCTAAATATGCGAACGGAGTCATCTTATCGATTCGAGCGTGGTGTTGATCCGTTCCTGACTGATTGGGCAAGTCAGCGTGCCTGCGCTCTTCTGGTAAAATATGCCAATGCCACTGTTGCCGGCGGAGTAGCTGAAGCCGACTACAGGCAAAAAGAGCCTGTTAAAGTTACGCTCAGATTTGAACGTGCCAACAATGTTATAGGGCTTGAGATTCCTGCAAAGAAGCAGATAGAAATCTTGAAATCACTTGGGTTTGAAGTTGTAGAAAGCTGTGAATCTAGTGCCACATTCTCGGTTCCGTCTTATCGTGTAGACGTTGACTGCGAAGCCGATCTTGTTGAAGAGGTTGCCCGTTTGAGCGGACTGGATGCACTTCCTGAAGTTGTTCCCGGTACAAAGTTGGTGCCGGGTACTTCTGATACTTTTTTCCGCTCTGTTGCAGCATGTCGCCATCATCTTCTTTCACTCGGTTACAGTGAAATAATGAATTACAGCTTCACTGCACCGGCAGTACTCGAACCCTTTACCGATGGCGCAGGAATGGAGAATGGTGTTCACCTTCCCAATCCTGTGAGTGCCGACTACAGCATGTTGCGCGGTTCGCTTATTCCCCAAATGTTCAGCACGATGGTCTACAACAACTCGCACGGCACGCAGACTGCCAGATTTTTCGAAATGGGTCGTGTCTTTTTCAAAACTTCTTCAGGCGATATTGATGAAGAGGAGCGTGTATGTATCGGGCTTATGGGATTTGCCGGCAGGGCAGGGACAGATAGTGTGCGCCCTGTAGAATCATCCGAGGCTATTCTCTGGATGAAAGGTACCCTGGATTCACTGTTTTCTTCTCTAAGAGCTCCTGAAATGAGCCTGAAGCCCTGTGAGGCAACCGGCTTTGAGTCCGGCTTTGCAGCCGACATCTTCGTTGATCGACGCAAGATAGGTTTAGCAGGTATGGTGAAATCATCACTCCTGCAGAAAAATCGCATCTCATCTCCGCTCATACTTGCTGAATTCAAACGCGATGCAGTTTCAAAAAATGTTTTCTCAACTGTTACGGTGAAAAATCTTTCTGCTTTCCCCAGCACTTCCAGAGATATTGCCCTCATAGCGGGAGAGGGCACTACACATGGCGAGATTGTTGACACAATAAGAAAATTTGCTCCGCCTGAATTAGAGGATGTGAAGCTGTTTGATATTTTTACAGGCAAATCGCTTGGTTCAGGAAGAACCAGTCTTGCATATACACTGCGCTATCGTTCTTCGGAACGCACGCTGAATGATGTTGAAGTAAACAAGTTTCACGATAAGATCAAGGACGGACTGCGAAAAACGCTCAATCTGGAATTGCGTGAAGGATAACCTTCAAAACAGTAGTTTTAGATAGATAAAAGTTCTTCGCGATCATCGAAGTGCTCTGTCCTGTCAGCAAATATCTGATAGGTTTCATGACCTTTTCCAGCTATGAGAACAACGTCGTCAGGACTTGCAGTCAGGCTTGCGGCAAGCCTTATAGCCGCACGTCTGTCAGGCTCGATATAAACTTCCCGAACTGCGTCAGCAGTTCCACAAACACTCGTACCGGGTATGCCGGCAACAATGTTATTTATTATATCTAGGGGCTTTTCACTTCTTGGATTATCAGATGTGATAATACAAATGTCTGCCAGCTGATTGGCAACAGAGCCCATTAAAGGACGCTTTCCGTGATCTCGGTCTCCACCGGCGCCAAAAACAATAATAAGTCGACCTTTGGTGATTTCGCGAAGGGCATCAAGAACGTTTTTTATAGCGTCAGGTGTATGCGCATAGTCAATAAAAAAACTTGCCTCACAATTTTTTACCTGAACAAGTTCTAACCTTCCACGCACAGGCTCTGCCATGACTAAAGCATGAGATATCTTTTCCGGCTTTATTCCGTATGCCAAAGCCATTGAAAAAGCTGTAACAACATTATAAATATTGTGGCGACCAAGAAGTTTTATATCAATCATTTCTGAGCCGCCGGGGTAAGAAAGCAGGAATGAAGTATGATTCCTACTCAATTTCACATTTGAAAACCTAATTATTGCATCAGCAGATTCTCCAACTGAAATTGTCGGATACTTACTTTGATTTACGACTTCTTTAAATAATTGTCTGCCGTATGAGTCATCAATGTTTATTACAGACGGTGCATCTGACGGTATAAAGAAGCTTTTCTTT
>JAAZFF010000209.1 GCA_012511845.1 Lentisphaerota bacterium | reverse complement strand
GAGCGGAAGTATGGTGCAATCTATTCTGATTGCATTGTTGGTGTGCAGTCTTGTGAATGCTCCAAAATTTTATGGTGGACGAGATGAAATAAGCTACTATGGTATACGTCCGATCATTCAGGAATTTACTTCATGGATAAATGAAAATGTTCCTGAAGATGGTCGTCTCGTTTTTGCGGGACCTTCCGTGCATGCCTATGGAAGAGGGCATACTGCGTATCTGCCGCTGCTTTCTGGGAGAGAGATGATGGGGTGTGATTATTATGGCTTCCCTCCCGGCATGGTAGAGTATGACTATCCCCCCCGTGCAACTAGAAATATGCCGGGAGGAATTCACAGGTTTATGACGTTGCACGGTGCTTCTCACGTTATTGCATACGAGCAGCGGTATATTGACTACTTCCGGTCTGAGCCGGAACTTTTCGAAGAAGACATTACATTAACAGATCCTGCTGAGAGTAAAAATAATGTTTATGTTATCTTCAGGATAACAGGAGCTGAAGGACGTTTCTATGAAGGTAGCGGCAAAGTAAAAGCTACTTTCAATAAAATAAATGTTTCTTTTGAAAATGCTCCTCCGGAGCGTGTCGTTGTAAGATACAACTGGAATGATCGCTTTGAAGCTAAACCCCCGGTGAGGCTCTTCCCCTTCGACACCGGTGAGGGCGCCATATTCATAGGAGTTGAACCAAACGGAGTAAAAGATGTTTGTATCCGTTACAGGAGTAAGTTCTGATGAATGAGCAAAAAAAAATCACAGACAAAGGTGTTGCAGGCAAATCTGTTTTTTATATATTGTCGCTGATATTGCTTGTAATAGCGGCAGGCATCCGGGTTTATGGTGCATGGCTCTATGCATTAGATGATAATCCGGACTATGCCGTTGTTGTATTGATGGTAAGGCATATCGTCGCAGGTAAAGGTCTTCCAATCTTTTTTTATGGTCAAAACTATATGGGTTCCCTGGAGCCGGTTGTCAGTTCTGCTTTAGCTTTCATATTTGGTGCAAAACCTTTCATTGTCTGTTTGGGAACAGCATTACTTGCTTTTATAATGATTGTTGAAGTGTGGCGACTTGCACGTGATGTTGCCGGTGATTTTGCGGCATTTATCGCGTTGCTGCTTACTTCAATTGGACCATTCAGCTATTTCCACTATATGGCTTCGCCTCGCGGCGGTTACGCACTGTGTTTGCTTCTTACAGTGTTATTGATTAGGGACGGAGTTTTTCTCGGGGTTCGTAAACCAGCATCTGTAAGAACTGAGGTTATCAGTTTTCTGAAAATCGGCTTTGTTACAGGATTAGCTTTCTGGAATTTCTGGCTGGTTGCCCCCGCTGTCGGAGCTGCCGGACTAATGATTTTATGGAGAATTCGTCTGCGCATCTTTCGTCCTTCGGTATGGCTGCCTGCTGCCGGCGGTTTTTTTCTGGGAAGCTTGCCATGGTGGCTATGGTTTTTTACACGATCTGCAACAGGTGATGGCAGCGTTGGAGGAAAAGGGTTTTCTCTGTCTACTTGCATGATGGTGGTCAGACGTCTTTTTGACACGAGGTTTCCGAGCCTGGTCTCTTTCGGTTTCTCTGATACCTTTTCAAGAATAACTGTTTTTATCGTTGTTTTACTTATAATTCTTCCTGTTACTGCAATTATATATAGCTTTTATCATTCTTCCGGAAGGGAAAGAAACACGAGTATTGTTCAACGAGAAAGATTTTATCCACTATATCGACTTGGTTTTGTATCCTTGCTACATTTTTGTGCCTTGCTCATTTTTTACATTTTTTCATCTTTCGGCACATATAACACATCGAGATACCTCCTTCCCCTGATTCCTGTCTGGGCTGTCTGGAGCGGCAGCGGAATTGGGGCACTCGCCTCTTTGTGGAAGGGTGGGGACCCTGCCACAGTGTCATCCGGCTTCCTACGAAAGAACATTATTTCATTTTGCTGTTTAGGAATTGCTGCTGTAATTTTTCTTGCCGGTTCCGGAGTCATGAGCCTGAAGAAGCATATTGATCGGACATCGCAACAGCGAACACTGCATGAAGCCGGTCTGGCGCTTACGTCCGTACCTGCTTCTGAGCGACCTGTTTTTGGCGAGTTTATGCACTTTGGACTTAATTGGAGTACTGATGAGAAGACTTGTCTCGTCTCGCCGCGACTCTGGCGCTATCATCCGTATCTGCTGGAGCTGGAGGAGGCTGTGTCGCCGGGTGTTTTCGGGAATATGGATGTATTTACCGATTTTTTGAAGAATACATCTACTGAAGCAACGATCATAAGTGCGGGGAGGTACAGCTTTATATATGATGCTGTACCGCCAACATTTCTGTACGCTCCCGTTAGTCAAAGTGTGATTGAATCAATTGTTTCACATGATGGACGCGACATTACCAGGGCTTTAATTGATTTTAACGGAGAGAGCTCTGAAATGCTCAATTCTATTGATTCGAACAATAAATACTTGATTTCCATAAAGCTTCGCAGTCCTCAAAATGTTTCAGGCGTGAAGTTGTTTATTACGCCTGAAAATCCGATTGTACAATCGCGTGTATTGGGACGTAATGAAAATTCGGACGACTGGTTTGAAGTGTCTCCTTCATGTCGTCTGCGTAACTGGTATTGGTCGGGTCACCGATTTTATTCTGACGGCATAAATCATCGCACGGAAATTCTTTTTGCAGATGAAGTGAGGGTCAGTGATTTGCGAATTGAACTTTCGGGGTTTAGGGATGGGGCAGGTCTTTGCATCGAGACGTTGCAACTGCTCTGCAAGGGTCCTAAGAGAGAAAAATCAGTCGATATCGCTGAGGTTGCCAACATAATCAAGAGCAAAGGTGTAGAGCGTGTGTTTGCAGATCGTTGGTATGCCAATGCGATATATAAAGAATTGAAAGGTGAAGTCTGGACATCACGCGAGCCGGCTATAACAGGGGAAGATTTGTTCGACACAATTATCCTGCCTAGAACGCCAGCCACTGCTGTTGCTGTTCTGGAATGTGAAAGAGAGCGTACGCAAGAGGTATTTGCTTCTGCGGGTATTAATTATGAAGAGGTTGCCGCCGGTGGAATGGTTATATTTCTGCCCCGATATTATGCGGCAGAAAATGTTTCTGATTCGATACTTTGTTTTCATGGCGGTCAGCTTATGTACGATCATCACGTTGAGTCTTTATCGGGCAAGCTTCCTGGTACATCCGCTTTTTTCCCTGATTTAGAACTTAAATTGCTTCATGTCGCTCTTTTTGGAACAAGTCCGAAATCTGCAACATTCGTGCTTGAGTGGGAAAAATTGAAAAAAACGATTCCTGTTCGAGATCTGTTTGTCTTTATTCATGCGCTTGATGAGGATGGTAAAATAATATTTCAGGTAGATCGTTCGCTTACATTGAACACCCGATCTTTATCGATGATTGGCGATTCGAGATGGTCAACATCGTATGTGATTGAGGCATCATCTGATACACCGCCAGGTAAATATAATTTGGTTTTCGGATTATGGTCTCCGAGTCTGCTGTCAAAACGATTTGCAGCACAATCAGATGAAATGAAAGTGACAAAAAAAAGATTGCTTCTTCCTGTCACGCTAGAAGTTGAGTAGCCTGATAGCGGCAAGCCGAGGCACGGCAGAGCCGTGCCAGTGAACAGCGAGCAGTGGACAGTGGGCAGTTTTCTTGGGAGGTGTATAATTGTTCACGTTCTCGTACTCGTACACGTGTACGTAAAACGTGTACCGCTTCGCTGTGAACGTGTACGATCTTTTGCCAGGCGCAATGCAGGTATGGAGCCCTGCCGTCCCAGTGCCCGGCAGCCATTCAGCAGGCAAAACCCGAGCAGGCGCTCGGGGATCCCAGGGACTCCACACGGGGCCCTGCGGTCCCAGATAGCAACAGCGGTTTGCGTATAAAATCAAACAACTGTTTATAAAATTCTGAAAGATTGACACAGATGTAAAAGCAATGTAGAATTGTACTGTATTTAAGAGATGGGAGAAGCGCCTGCGCGTGATGAACCCAGCAAAGCAAGCACTGTTTTAATGAATTGGTTGGCACATCTTTATCTGTATGAGCGGACTACAGAATTCAGAATAGGAAGTATTCTGCCCGACATAGTTTCAACAACACGGTTGACTGGTATAAGCCCTGAGGTAATGCAGGGGATTGAGAGACACCGTGATGTTGATGTGTTCACCGATGCCCATCCTGTTTTTAAGCGCAGTTTGAGACGTTTTTCTGCCCCTTTGCGCATATATGCCGGTATACTGACTGATATTATTTATGATCATTTCCTCACAGTAAAATGGGAGGATTATTCTGCTGTAGAATTGAAAAAATTTACTGCAGAGGTGAATTCAGCATTTGAGGTTCGTGTCGAAGGTGTTCCGGCAAAAGCTTATTCTGTACTTGATAGAATAAGCAAAACAGATTTACTCGGTTCCTACGGTACAATACAAGGTGTAAGAACCGCTTTTGACGGTATTAGAAACCTTCTCAGCAGACCTTTCGATACAGATATGTCTATCGATGTTCTGGAAAATAAATACGAATTATTTGCAGCGGATTTCGATGAGTACTTTCCGCTGCTTGAACAAAATTTTCCTATTAATTGCCCTTGGGCTGGCCGATCCCCGAAAGTAGCTCATTAAACCAGGAGAGATTTGTGTCGAAGGGTTTTCCGCCCTTGATCCTTTCGAACTCACATGCACGCAGTTCGTTGCCCTTGTTTTCATCATGACCGATAACGCCGCTCACTCCCGTAAATGCAGATTCAACGGCTTTCACTGCAGACTTGATGATCAGTTCTTTGTCAGCTTCGTTTGACGCAGCGGCCCTGCTGTAATAACCTGATTTTTGTACTAGTGTCTTTTCTGCACCGAGCATGTCAGCAAACTGTTTGGCAAACCAGGCTCCGGGATTGACCTTGTCGAGGCGGGGATGTCCGAATGCATCTCGAGGTACAGTTTCACCGCGGGCTTCCATTTCGGCAATTATTGTTTCCACCCCCGCACCTTCAGAAACGAAAATGTTTACGCAGTCCTGCTCATCCATAATCTTTTTGAGACGTACAACCTCGGATTCTACATCAAAATCTAATTCAGGAATATAGACGCCATGAATTTCACGTCGTGCGCGTGTAAGACCCACTGAAGGAACAAACTCCATTGCATCGAGCAGCTTTCTGTATTCAACAGCCGTTGCAGCCGTAAGCCATCCGCAGTTGCGTCCCATTACTTCGTGTACAATCAACATGCGCGGGTTGGCACTGTATTCAGAAACAACATTAGCAAAATATTTCGCTCCTTCTTCAGCTGCCGTCCATGCTCCCAGACTCTGTGATATGGGGTAGACATCGTTATCAACAGTTTTAGGTAATCCTACTACATTGAGATTATACCCGTTTTTGCTGAGGAATTTTGATAGATCTGCTGCAGCTGTATTCGTATCATCGCCGCCGATAGTATGAAGAACGTCTACCTTATCCTTTACAAGCTGATCAGCTGCGACTTTCTGGGGATCCTGACCTTCCTTGACTAAGCCTCGCTTGATGCAGTCTTTAACATTTGTCAACTTGACTCGGCTGTTGCCAATAGGCGAACCGCCAAATTTATAAAGTTTTGAAGCTTCTTTCCTAAGTTCCGGCGATACCGTTATACTGTTACCTTCCAGCAGACCCTTATAACCCCCGATATATAAAATAATTTCCACTTCAGGAGCAATATCATCATATCTTTCAATCAATGCTGCAATCGCTGAGCTGAGGCACGGTGCCAGACCGCCAGCCGTAAGAATTCCAACTTTTTTTACATTAGCTGTCATGTTAATTTCCTTGAGTATATTTTGTTTTTATATTGTAGTTATTTAGAAACAGATTGTTTGCCTTTGCGCCTGCCGCCAGATCTACGCCCTCTGCGAGGTGCCTGCGATTGCTGTTTTCTTACAGCCCTTTTTTTACCTCCACTGCTTCGAAACGATTTTTGAGTTTCTTGTTTCAAATGAGCGGGAGGGGGCTGAAATAAACTTTCTTCAGGCTGTTGGCAATGAAGTTCTTCTCCAAGAAGTTCTTCTATGTCCGGGATTATGAATGATTCGTCTTCACAAGCGAACGAGATTGCTGTTCCATGAACCCCGGCTCGACCTGTTCTACCGATTCGATGAATGTAGTCCTCTGCTTCATACGGAAAATCGTAATTAATTACAAATGCAACATCATCTATATGAATGCCTCTTCCGGCAACATCAGTAGCGACAACTGTCGTTATATTTCCCTTGCGAAAGTTTTCCAGAATTCCGAGGCGTTTTTTCTGATCAACATCTCCAGACAATTCAGCGACCGGTACTCCGTAGCGTTTCAGTTCATTACACAGATTTTCACAATCACGTTTGCGATTTCTGAAAATCAGGAACCGTTTGCCTTCGTTTTGCTTTAATGTGTTATAGAGAACATTGAATTTTTCTTTTGTTGGAATTGGATATACAATTTGTTTTATTGTGTCCACAGTAGCGTGATCATCATCAACTGATATCTTTATAGGATCAGGCATCCATTGAGAAGCCAGGGACATGACATCTTCATCCAGTGTAGCTGAAAACAGTAATGTCTGCCTTTTGTCTTTGGAGGGAAGTCGCCTGATTATTTTCCTCACATCAGGAATAAACCCCATGTCCAGCATTCTGTCTGCCTCATCTATTACGAGCGTATTTACTTCACTCAAGTCGATAACCCTTGAACGGATGAAGTCGAGTAATCGGCCGGGAGTTGCAGCTATTAAATCAACTGGGTCTTCCTCAAGTCTCGCCTGTTGCGCAGCATGATCCATACCTCCATATACAGCAAGGCATTTTATGTCGCAATATTTTCCGAGCACATCTGCATCCTTGATAATCTGAATGCTCAGCTCTCTCGTCGGCGCAATCACAAGTGCACGCGGTCTGCCTGGTTTAACTGATTTCTTTTCCTTTTCAGCAAGCATCTGGCTGAAGATTGCAATCAGGAAGGCAGCTGTTTTTCCTGTTCCGGTTTGCGCCTTTCCAG